>NZ_CP061868.1:1528154-1831285 GCF_022646885.1 Priestia koreensis
GGTGATTCATGGAAATCACGAGCTTAATAATCGGGATTTGCTTGGTGACTTTAGCGGTTTTACAAGCAAAAAGCTCGTGGATAATTATGTGCGCTCTGTTTATAAAAAAGAGGAAAACGTAACGGAAACATGGCAAGATGGTCGATTACTAGAGGCGGCTAAAAAAGGTTATACGCTCATTTACGATGAGTTTACAAGATCAAACCCAGAGACTAACAACTTGTTTCTATCGATCTTAGAGGAAGGCGTTATTCCTTTATACGGAACAAAAAAGCTTGCTCCTTTTGAGAGGGTGCACCCTGAATTCTCCGTTATTTTTACGAGTAATCCGGAGGAGTATGCAGGAGTATACCGAACACAGGATGCATTGCTTGACCGAGTGATTACAATTTCTGTAGATTACAAAACGCCTGCAAAGGAAGCCGTGATCCTCTCAGGTAAACTTGGCATTAAAAAGCAAGATGCCAAGGTCGTTACATCGCTTCTTGCTGAACTGCGAAAGAGTTGTCCGGATCGTCATAGTTTGAGTTTGCGCTCCGCTGTGATGATTGCGCAAATTGCTAGAGATGAGAAGATTTCGATGAAAGGAACAAATGAAGAATTTCAGCAACTCTGCTTAGACGTTTTACAGCACAAGCTTGGGTTGTGCTTGAAGGATACTCATGACAACCCACAGGAGGAAGCAAAAAAACAAATCATAAACGTATGCAAGAAATTGTGAGGATAAAGGAGAGAAAATCATGAGCCGAGAAAAAATGGGCATCTACGTATTTGGAGCCATTCAAGAGAAGGAAGATAAGGCGTTTCAATCAATTGAATTTGAGGGAGAAGGACGCAACGTGTATACATTGCACTATAAAGACGCCGCATTCGTCGTAGCACAGGTTCCCCTTAAAATTTACCAGCCGAACCGAGAAAACTTATTTATGCATCAGCATGTGATCTCTGATGTGATGGCTAATAGTGAAGGAGTCATTCCAGTAAGCTTCGGAAACGTCTTTCAATCAGAAGAGGACGTGACGGTTCTTCTTGAAAACCTGTATCCACAGTTTGAAAAAATCTTTCCTGAAATTAAAGGGAAAATCGAAGTGGGATTAAAGGTAGTCGCCAACAAAGAATTTCTAGATGAGAAAGTGAAAAATCATCCAGACGTTCAGAAGGTAGCAGGAACGGTTCAGAGTAAAACAAAAGAAGCGGGTTATTACGACCGAATTAAGCTTGGGGAAGTAACGCAAAAGCTCTTTCAAAACCTGCAGCAAATGATGATTGATGATATTTATGATCCGCTAAAAGAGCTAGCAGAAGCGGCAAAGACGAACGACCCTATTGGCGAAAAAATGCTTTTAAATGCGTCATTTCTTATTGATCGCAATAAGGAAAGCGCCTTTGATGAGATGGTAAACGAGATTTATGAAAAGTGGGAAGGAAAGCTTGAGTTTAAATATAGCGGTCCGTGGCCCGCATACAACTTCGTCAATATTCGCCTAAACGTAGAAGCGAGCTGACTGTGAATGATACACAAGCTGATTACAGCCCCCCTTAATGTGGTTATTAAAGTGGGACAGAAAATTAAAGAAGAAGTGGATCAGCAGCTCTATGATCTTCCAACGATTCAAAAAAAACTTGTGCAGCTTCAGATGATGTACGAGCTAGATGAAATTCCTGAGGAGGCCTTCAAAGAACAAGAAGCTGAACTACTTTTACGCTATGAAGAAGCAAAAAGGAGAGAGCTTGAAGAATGGGAAAACATGGCTAAACGGAAGGGATGAAGAAATGATTTATTTATACGGTTTAATACCGACAGAAGAAGCAGTAAAATCACCTCTTTCTTCATTAAAAGGTCTAGATGATGAAGAACGTGTCTATACCATCCCCATCAATGATGTAACGGCGGTCGTTTGTCGGCTGAACTCGGACAAGTATTCAGAAGAAATACTTCAGCAGAAAATGGAAAATGATATGGATTGGTTAAAGGAAAAAGCGTTTCATCATCATGAAACGCTAGCAGCGCTCTACAGCGGTCATACGGTCATTCCGCTTAAGTTTGGCACCATTTACAACAGTGAAGAAAGCTTAAAGGAAACGATCGTACCGAAAAATAATGTGCTGATTCACACGTTTGAGACGCTCAAGCGCCATGAGGAATGGAACATGAAAGTATACTGTGATGATCAAAAGCTCATGCAGCACGTAACAGATCATGATGAGGTAGTGGAACAAAAGCGTCAAGAGATCGAGAGTCTACCAAAAGGAAGACAATACTTTGAAAAGAAAAAGCTTGATAAATTTATTTCACAGCAGCTTGAAGAAGAAAAATACCGGTTGTGTAAAAGCGTTCAGGATCAGCTTCTACAGTATGCAACGAACGAAGCTGTTAAAAAGAACTGGGGAAAAGATATGACCGGACTTCAAGAAAGTATGGTGTGGAACAGTGCATTCATGCTTCCAAAAGAGACGATTGAAGAGTTTCTAGAGGAGATTAAGAAATCTGAAACGGCTCTGCTTGAAAAAGGTCTTCGCGTCGAGGTATCAGGTCCATGGCCACCTTATCATTTCTCAAGCATTTCATAAAAATGGAGGATGTAGACCTATGTCACTGCGAGAAGATGTTGAAAACAAAGAAATCGCCCTTATTGATATTTTAGACGTTGTCTTAGACAAAGGAGTGGCAATTAGAGGTGATTTGTTAATCTCCATTGCGGGCATTGATCTCGTCTATTTAGATTTACGGGTCCTCATCTCGTCAGTAGAAACGTTAATTCAATCAAGTGAAAAAGGGAAGAAGGAGCTAACTTCTGATCAATTTGACGAACAAAGGAGAGAGCTATTGAATGGAACAACCGATGCATCCAAGTGGAAAGATTAACATTGGACGTGATAATGCCGAGCAAGGACTTGCACAGCTTGTTCTTACCGTTATTGAATTACTTCGACAAATTATTGAACGACATGCAATGAGACGAGTAGAGGGTGGCACGTTAACGGATCAGCAAATTGAAGATCTTGGCGTTGCATTGATGAATCTAGAGGAAAAAATGGATGAGCTGCAAACGATTTTTGGTCTTAGTAAGGAAGATCTGAATATCGATCTTGGCCCTTTAGGAAATTTGCTGTAAGGGATGGTTTAAAAGGAGGATACACATTATGGTCGCACAGCAGTCGACACAATCAAGTACGATCGTTGATGTGCTAGAGAAAGTATTAGATAAAGGTGTTGTAATTGCCGGAGATATTCGCGTCGGGATCGCTGATATCGAACTATTAACCATTAAAATTCGGCTGATTGTGGCGTCAGTTGATAAAGCAAAAGAAATCGGAATGGACTGGTGGGAGACCGATCCTTATCTGAGTTCAAAAGCATCTGAACATAATAAAGCACTAGAAGCTGAGAATGAGCAATTAAAGCTGCGATTAGATGCGCTAGAAGAAAAGATGGAAACGAAGCAAGTAGCACATAACGAAAAGTAGGCGAACGGATCACAATAAAATTCGATTGTTACGGGAGGCAAAAACATGGGAGAACAAGAGAATCAGGTGCAAACAGAAAATAAGGTAGGAAGAAAAGGGATTATTGTACGAGCTGTTGTTGGAGGACTAGTAGGAGCGAGTGCCGGCTATTTATCAAAAGCAGAAAATCGAGAAAAAATGCTTGAGGGAGTGGACCGTGAAGCGGCCAAACTGTTAGCTGATAGCATTGGAACGGTTGTGAAAGGGCGCTTTTCTGGATATAAGGATTCCGGAAAAGACCGAACGTTGAAGCTTGTAGATAGTATAAAAAACTCTGCACAAGGATTCTTACCAGCAAAGAAAGAAGAAGATGACCGTGACAATAAAAGCTATGACGAACTACAGGAAGAAAACGAAGCGCTACAGGAGCGTTTAGAAAGTCTAGAAGAAAAAATTGAGATGCTACTAGAACAACAGGCAGCGGATGTGGAGGACGAGGACGAAGAAGATGAAAACGAGCAAGAAGAGCTAGATGAAGAAAATGAAGACGAAGAAGACGAAGATGATGATGAAGATGAAGAACAGGATGTAGAGGAAGAGAAAGAAGAAGAACAAGAGAAAAAGAAGAAAAAAAGCAGCGGTAAAACCAAAAAAGCATCATCAAAAAAATCATCAAAAACAAAAAAAACGGCGAAAGAGGATGAAGAAACCGAGCTAGCGAGTGACGATGATACGTCTTCATAACGAAAAGAGACAAGAAAGGAGTGCAAAGGACGAATGAGTTCTGAGGTGACAAAAGATAGCATTTTAGAGTTTTTTGTAACGGCTTCAAACAAACATGACTTTGCTCTAGATATTACACTGAACCTAAAGGGAGCGATTGTATCGGGTACAACGATCTCTGCTAGGGAGTATTTTGAACAGCTAAGTGAAAGCTTTACGAGCGATAGTGACGTATCAGAAGCGCTCAGTGAGCAGCTATCAAGCGCAGGAGAGGCTGCGAATGGAGATGATGTCGGAGAGGCACATTTTATTCATTTAAAGGACGCGCGCATTTACTGTGGTGACAGCAAGCCTACGCCATCGAAGGGGAAAATATTATGGCGAGGAAAGCTCAGTGAGATTGATGGCTTTTGTCTAGGGAAAATATCGGAAACGAAAAAAACAACCTCCAAGAAATCCTCGTAATGAAAAACGACCAGATAAAGGGAATCATTCCTATTATCCGGTCGTTTTTTATGTCACAAATCAAACACACATTATTCACATATTTTTCAAATATATAGTTCTTTATACCTATGTTTTTTAACTTGGATGGGAGTAGATTATAGGTATATAGAAGTTATATCCAGTGCTTCCAAAAAAGTGAGTTCATGGTGTAAACACACTTTTTATTCCTCAGATTAATTTGTGAAATGTTGAGCAAATTAATAAATGAACAACTTGTGAAGTATTGAGCAAAGACTTTCTATCATGACAAATGAAGTGTAAGAGGGGGACGTGCAGATGAGTGATTTATTTTTAGCGCGGCTACAGTTTGGATCAACGACTATTTTCCATTTTCTTTTCGTACCGCTGTCGATTGGTCTTGTGTTTTTAGTAGCCATCATGGAAACACTCTACGTCGTAAAAAAACAAGAGATCTACAAAAGAATGGCAAAGTTTTGGGGGCACTTATTTTTAATTAATTTTGCAGTGGGTGTCGTAACGGGAATTATTCAAGAGTTTCAATTTGGCATGAACTGGTCCGAGTATTCACGATTTGTCGGTGATGTATTTGGTGCACCGCTTGCAATTGAAGCACTCCTTGCCTTTTTTATGGAGTCCACGTTCATTGGATTATGGATTTTTGGTTGGGATCGCTTATCGAAAAAAGTTCATCTATTATGTATTTGGCTCGTATCCATCGGTACGATGCTATCGGCGCTTTGGATTTTAGCAGCAAATTCGTTCATGCAAGAACCCGTTGGTTTTATCGTAAAAAATGGTCGTGCTGAAATGAATGATTTTCTAGCACTGCTCACCAATCCACAGCTATTAGTAGAATTTCCACACGTTATTTTCGGTGCATTCGCTACAGGTGCTTTTTTTATCGGTGGAGTGAGCGCCTATAAGTTATTAAAAAAACAAGAAGTGGCCTTTTTTCGTCAATCTTTTCAGATCGCGATGGTTATTGGAATAATCTCAGGACTTGGTCTTGCATTTAGCGGTCATTCACAAGCAAAGCATTTAATGGAATCACAGCCTATGAAAATGGCAGCGAGCGAAGCGCTTTGGGAAGACAGCGGAGATCCCGCATCATGGACAGCATTTGCCCTTATTCATTCAAGCAAAAAGGAAAATTCATTTGAAATTAGCGTACCGTATGCACTTAGTTATTTAGCCTATGAAAAATTTGAAGGAAAAGTTCCAGGAATGAAAACACTCCAAAAAGAATATGAGCAAAAATACGGAAAAGGAAATTATATTCCGCCTGTAAAAACAACTTTTTGGAGCTTCCGAATTATGGTGGGGGCAGGCCTTCTTATGATTGCCGTTTCAGGTGTAGGGTTACTGCTTAGCTACTGGCGCAAACTCGAAAGCAGCAAGTGGTTTTTACGAATCGCCGTTGCGCTCATTTCCTTTCCGTTTTTGGCAAATACCGCAGGATGGATTATGACTGAAATTGGCCGTCAGCCATGGACCGTTTTTGGATTTATGACAACAGCAGCATCGGTTTCACCGAATGTCTCAACAGCTAGCCTTCTTTTTTCGCTTATCGCTTTTACGACGATTTACGCGGTATTAGCCGTCGTTTTAGTTTATCTGTTCGTTCGCGAAATTAAAAAAGGTGCGAGTCACGAATCACCGACCGATCCACCTGTAACCATTGATCCGTTTGATAAGGAGGCGTACTTGTGATGGAACTTAGTGAATTATGGTTTGTTCTTGTAGCGGTCTTATTTATTGGCTTTTTCTTTCTAGAAGGATTTGATTTTGGCGTAGGAATGGCGACGCGTTTTGTGGCTAGAAATGATTTGGAACGACGTATGATGATCAATACGATCGGTCCGTTCTGGGATGCAAATGAAGTGTGGCTTTTGACGGGTGGTGGTGCTATCTTTGCTGCATTTCCACACTGGTATGCCACCATGTTCAGCGGCTATTATATTCCTCTTGTCTTTGTGTTACTTGCTTTAATTGGAAGAGGCGTTGCCTTTGAATTTCGCGGAAAAGTACAGCATGCTTCTTGGGCCAAATCATGGGATTGGGTAGTGTTCCTTGGAAGCTTGCTGCCACCATTTTTATTTGGGGTACTGTTTACGAGTATGTTAAGAGGAATGCCAATCGATGAGAACATGAACATTCACGCGAGCTTTTCAGACTATGTGAACGTGTACTCCGTCGTTGGTGGCGTGACGATTACCTTACTGTGTTTTCTTCACGGGCTTTTGTTTTTAACGCTAAAAACGGTTGGTGAATTGCAGGCAAGAGCTCGTCATATGGCAAAAACCGTCGTTTATGTGGTGATTGCATCCCTCGCTGTGTTTGTTTGCTTATCGTATGTTGAGACGGATCTGTTCGCCGTTCGTCCAGGGGTGACCATTCCACTCATTGCAGCTATTGTGGTGTGCTACGGACTTGGGATTGTATTCTTGAAAAAGCATCGTGATGGATGGTCCTTCATCATGTCAGGTCTTGGAATTGTGCTAACCGTGACGACCATTTTTACAGCGCTGTTCCCACGCGTCATGATCAGTTCGCTAGGAAGTGCTTATAATTTGACCGTATACAACGCTTCATCCGGTCATTATTCGTTAAAGGTTATGACAATTGTAGCGGTCACACTACTTCCATTTGTGCTTGGTTATCAAATATGGAGCTACTACGTATTTCGAAAACGTGTAGATGGAAAAGGTATGATCTACTAATGGGTAAACTACTATTTCAATTCAATGGTATAAAACGAATCCTATTTGTGCTATTTCTCATGACGATCACACAAGGGGCATTCATTCTCCTGCAGGCCAAGTGGCTTGCAGGAGCCATTTCTAGTCTGTTTGCTGGCGAAAAGGTTTGGGATGTACGGACAGAAATCGTCTTGTTCTTCGGTGCATTTGTTATACGGCACGCACTTACACTGATTCGTCAGCGTATTGTGTATCGCTATGCGAAACGCACAACAACAAATCTCAAAGAGAGTGTATTAACAAAGCTGTTCGAATTAGGACCACGCTTTACGAAAAAAGAGGGAACGGGGAATGCCGTAACGCTTGCTATGGAGGGAGTTCCGCAAGTTCAGAGTTATTTAGAACTGTTTTTGCCGAAGTTTATGAATATGATGGTGCTCCCGCTTATGATTGGGCTGTTCACTTTTACAACGGACCGGACATCAGCTGTCATTTTAGCGGTGACGCTTCCTATCCTGCTTCTTTTTATGGTATTGCTTGGGCTTGCAGCAAAAAAGAAAGCGGATCGCCAGTGGTCGTCTTATCGCCTGCTCTCAAATCACTTTGTTGATTCACTTCGAGGGCTAGAGACACTAACCTTTCTTGGTCTTTCGAAGTCTCATGAACAGCAAATCGCAGCGGTGAGCGATCGGTATAAAAAAGCAACGATGAGTACGCTTCGAATTGCCTTTTTGTCGTCATTTGCGCTCGATTTTTTCTCGATGCTAGCGGTTGCTACCGTTGCCGTTTTTCTAGGGCTTGGTCTTATTAATGGTCATCTTGAACTGTATCCTGCACTGCTCACGCTTATTTTAGCACCGGAGTTTTTCCTGCCGGTCCGTGAGGTAGGAACCGATTATCATGCCACGCTAAACGGTCAAGAAGCAGGGATGACGATGATGAACATTTTACAACAGCCTGGATTTGTAAAAGAAAACGCAGTAAAGGGAGAGTGGTCAGATCATTCAAGCATGGAGCTTCGTCATGTGACGGTTCAGCACGAAGAATCAGTCGTACCGTCTCTTCAGGATTTGACCCTAACTCTAAAAGGTAAGAAAACGATCGGAATTATTGGTGAGAGCGGTTCCGGTAAGTCGACGTTGATCGAGCTGCTAGGTGGGTTCTTACAGGCGAGCAGTGGAAAGATCGTGATAAACGGAATGGAGCTAACGCATCTTCAGCAGGACGGATGGCAGCAGCAGCTTCTTTACATCCCGCAGCATCCATATGTGTTTAATGACACCCTTTTGAATAATCTGCGCTTTTATACACCAGATGCGACAATGGAAGAGGTTGAAAGAGCGGTGCAGTCCGTGGGGCTAGATAAAGTAGTCCGCGAGCTTCCGAACGGTTTGCAGGAGAAGATAGGCGAAGGGGGAAGAGCGCTTAGCGGAGGACAAAGTCAGCGTGTCGCATTAGCTCGTGCTTTTTTAGAAAATCGCCCTGTTCTTTTACTAGATGAACCGACCGCTCACCTTGATATTGAAACAGAGTATGAGCTAAAAGAAAAAATGCTGCCTCTTTTTCAAGATAAACTAGTGCTTTTAGCAACGCATCGCCTACATTGGATGCGACAGATGGATGACATTGTCGTTCTTCACAAAGGTAAGGTAGTAGAGGTTGGCTGTCATGATGAACTTATAAAAAAACGAGGCTTTTACTATGATCTCGTTCAGGCGCAAATGGAGGCGGTATGATGAAGGAGAAAGGTTGGCTTATTCCTTATATCAAAGAGCAAAAGTACTTATTCGGATTTGTTCTCATTCTTAGTATGATCGCAATGGCAGCAACGGCAGCACTTTTGTTTACATCAGGCTACCTCATTTCCAAGTCAGCTATGCGACCTGAAAATATTCTCCTCGTATATGTTCCAATTGTAGCGGTTCGGACGTTTGGGATTTTACGATCGGTGTCTCGGTACGTAGAGCGGCTAGCGAGCCATGGACTTATTTTAAGCATTGTATCTCGTATGCGTCCGCGTCTGTATCGCCTGCTTGCGCCGCATGCGCTGAAACGGAGAGTGAAAACAGGTGAGATGCTTGGCGTGCTAGCAAATGATATTGAGCATATTCAAAATATGTATGTGAAAACTATTTTTCCGTCTCTTGCCGCGCTATTTTTATATATGATTTGCATTATGCTGCTCGGCTTTTTTTCTTGGCCTTTTGCTGGATTGATGGCGATATACGGACTGGTTCTCGTTCTCGTGCTGCCTATCTTTTCCTTGTTAGTCGTAAAAGCAAAGCAGGTTCGAATGAAAGAAGGTCGTCACGGGTTGTACGAACGGTTAACAGACGGCATCTTAGGAATTAGCGACTGGACGTTCAGCGGTCGTCAAGCATCATTTGTGTCATCGATTCAAGCAGAAGACCGAATGTTAACGGAATTAGAAAATAGTCAGACACGCTTTGTTCGTTCACGAACGTTTTTCGCACAGCTGACCGTAGGTGTTCTTGTTGTCACGATGCTCTGGTGGACGGGGATGCAGGCCGAAACGGGTGAACTGTCAAAAACACTTATTGCGGCCTTCGTTTTAGTTGTTTTTCCGTTAGCGGAAGCCTTTTTACCATTATCTGATGCGATGAGCGACGTTCCCACTTATCAAAATTCGATCCATCGTTTGAATCAATTGCCAGCAGCTGAGGAGGAAGTCAGCAAAACAATCATAAATACAGAAGACGGCATCCATCTTCAAATGCAGAACGTTTCATTTGGGTATGAAGATCGCCTTACAATAAAGGATGTTTCTTTTGAATTGCCAAGCGGGAAAAACCTAGCGCTCATCGGTCAAAGCGGTGCGGGAAAATCGACGATCGTGAAGCTACTTTTAGGAGCTGAGCGGCCAATGACTGGTAGTGTCTTATTGAACGATGTTCCTACTCATCACGTAGATGAAATTGCTCGGTACATTGGGGTGCTGAATCAACAGCCGCATTTATTTGATACGAGTATAGCAAACAACATTCGTCTCGGAAATCCCAAAGCAAGTGATGAAGAAGTATATGAAGCAGGAAAACAGGTAGGTCTGCATGAGTATATTGCATCGTTGCCTGACGGATATCACACCTCTATGCTCGAAACGGGCCTGCGTTTTTCAGGGGGAGAGCGGCAGCGTATCGCCTTAGCGCGCCTTTTACTACAGAAAACGCCCGTAGTTATACTAGATGAACCGACAGTTGGACTAGATGCTCGCACAGAAAAGGAACTGCTTCGCACCATTTTTAACGTGTTACAAGGGAAGACGGTCGTATGGATTACGCATCACTTAGCCGGCATGAATGTGATGGATGAGATTCTTTTTTTAGAAGAAGGAGCAATAAAAATGAGAGGAAATCATCAAGCGCTGTTACGTGAAGAACGCTACCGTCATTTGTATGAGCTTGATGCACCGTTTGCGGAAGAGACGGACAACGTAGTGAAAAAGATCGTAATCTAAGTGATTATGGTCTTTTTGGCGTAGGGAATATGTGCAAAAGGATAAGCTATTGGAATGATTTATGCCTAGATTGGGACAGTTGCCTGAGGACAAGCTTACAACAGCAACATATACATATAAAGCAATTATTTTTTAAAAGAAGTGGTGATGAAATGTCCAATCACTTTTCGATTCAATGGGTTCAAATGAAAAGCCGAGAAATTGGCTGGCTTAGTATAAAAGATCAAACGCAAGGAAGTCTTTTGTTTCGGACAAATAATGGTGCTGAGCAGTGGAAAGCCATTACGCCTAGTGGAATACAGATAAAATCAATCTTTCCGTTCGGTAAACACATTGCTTGGATTTATGGAATGAATGAAAAGGCGGTTGTATTGCACACAACGAATGGAGGCGAGCGTTGGGAGCAATATGAAGTGCCCGTCAGTGAAGAGTGGGAAAAGCAAGGAAGCGTTAAGGTGAGAATGGAGTTTATAAATGCAACGCATGGCTGGCTGCTAGTGACAGGGAAAGGTGAGAATCAGCAATCTCTGTATCACACAGAAAATAGCGGCAAAAGCTGGCGTCCGCTTCGCTCAACTAGCTTACCGAGTAACATTTCAGGTATGAAGTTTGTTAGCAAGAGAAATGGCTGGGTTACCCTTCACGATGAGTTAGCACGAAATCTCGTATATGGGACGATGGATGGAGGGGTATCGTGGCAACAGGTTCGTTTTTTTACTTTAGATCGTCCAGGTATGTATCATGCCCGGAAGCCGCTTTTTATCGATAATATGCTGATCATTCCTATCGAAGAAAGCATAGGCGGAATTTACCGGATTATGATTTACTCCTCTCCTGATTTAGGACGTACATGGAAGGTATCTCGTATGATTCCAAGCAAGAAGGGGGTTTCACTGTCCTTTTCTTCTCTTCATCGCGGCTGGATTGTAGACGGTGAAATGGGTGTGCTATATCGTTCCAAACAGCGCATGCAGAAGTGGGATTTGTGGGAATATGATGAAAAATTAAAGGGAGCAAGAGGATTGCATTTTTATAGCGTAACGGAAGGCTGGGCATGTACAAACACAGCGTTACTTTACACGAAAAACGGAGGGAAAACGTGGAGAAATAAAAAGCTGCACATTATGTAACAGCTGAAGGCATATACCCTAAAATGAAGCGGACAAGCGTACTACGCTTGTCTGCTTTGTTATGTGAGAAAAAATTGAGACTGCTCGTTAAATAAAGACAAAGAGGAAGCGTGAACACCGACGTAACCATCTGGTCGAATCAGCAGATAAGACCCCGGCTCTGCATAGCGATGAAGCGCTCGTTTATCATCATATAAGTGTGACACGCCTTTTTTGGAAGGACCGCCTTTGGTGATGACAGACACGTGACCGGGATAGCGATGAGAGAGATGTTGAATTTCACCAAGTTCTTGGTCAGTGATAGCATCACGATATAACAGTGTAAGAAAGCCATATTTCTGCAGTAAATCATACAGTCGGACACTAGAGCCATTCGGATGTAGCAGTCGCATATCAGGAAGTCGGTCTCCCGGCTGTATGCTAGTTCGTGACAAATGCGGGTCTTGAAGTGTCTTGTAGCATCGTTTGTAGGAAAAGGAAAGATTCATGAGTCGAGCAAGAATCTGCTCTTGTGCGACTGACGTACCAATCACTCTTTTTCCCACATTATTTCGCGCTTGTCGAGCAAATTTGTGTTGAAGAGTCGCAGCGCGTAGCCCCATCGTAGTTGAACGCAGAATCGTCCGAGCAATCGGTCGTCGTTCCTTTTCATAGGAATTTAGCAATGACAACGGTGAATGCCCTTTTAAAACCGACGCAAGTTTCCAAGAAAGGTTTGCCGCATCTTGAATACCTGTATTCATCCCTTGTCCACCAAGTGGACTGTGAACATGAGCAGCGTCACCTAGAAAAAAGACGTTTCCTTTCCTATAGGAAGAAACAAGTTTTTCAGCGGTGCCGAACTGTGAGAGCCACGTGGATTCTTGAATGGTAATATTCCACGGGAAAATTCGATTCACGCTTTGTTGAAATTCATCAAGGGTGAGCGGAAGTTGATGGGATCGCTGCTGCTGAGTCGAATCTATGGTGATAAGTCGTGTTACGTCATTCCCAAGAGGAAGGCAAAAGCCAACGCCGCTATCGGTTAAAAAAGCATTTAAATAGCCGTCATGAGGAACGTTAGTTGCTTTTACATCACCTAAAAAATACGTTACGTGATGGGCAGAGCCTTTAAATGGAACGCGCAACTTCTCCCGAACAGAGCTGTGAGCGCCGTCACAGGCAAGAACGTAACGTGCTTGAATTGAAAAGAATGAATCTTTGTGTTGGAGAGTAACCACGGATTCTTGATCGTTCTGTTCAAGATGAAAAAAGGACGTGTTTCGCTGAACCGTGACGCCTTGTTCTGATAGATAGGTTTCTAAAATGTTTTCAGTTTCTGCCTGTGACAGAACGAAAATGTACGGATAGGGTGTATGAAGGGAGCCGAACTCTACTGTGGCAGGTGACTGATGACCAAAGTGGATTCGTGCACCTGCTGCAGGATAGCCCCGGTCAATAAAGCGTTCTGATACGCCCAATAAATGAAGCATCTCAAGCGTTCGTGGCTGAATACCAAATGCCTTGGAGTAAGGGGAACGCTCCGTTAGCTGATCAACAATCATGCAGGAAATCCCTTGTTTGGTTAATAAATTGGCTGCCGTTAACCCAACAGGTCCTGCGCCGATAATGAGGACATCGATTTGTGTCATGGTCATCATATCCTTTCCGTTAGTCGATATAGCTTATTGTACACCTTTTTGGCGTAAATACATGCGTTCTGTAAAAGAAACAGCATGTTCATACATGCACAAAATATGCCTAGAATGGTATGATAGTCAATGAAATCAAGTGGTAAAAAATGAATTAGAAAAGGAACGCGTATATGAAACTAAAATTTTTATTAACAAAAGCATTTCTCATTAGCTTACTATCCATTATTGCCTTTGGATCAATTGCCTATTTCGTAAGGCGAGATGATATTGTGGCATTTGATCGACCCATTATCTCCTTTGTACAAGGATTGGAAAATCCCGCTCTCACACCGATAATGAAGTTCTTCACATGGCTAGGCTCAACTACAACGGTCATCGTTCTTTCGCTTCTCATTATTATTCTATTTTATACGGTGCTTCGCCACCGCTTTGAATTAATTTTATTTGTATGGGTAATGGCAGGCTCAACAATTCTTAACCAAGTATTAAAAGCATTATTTCACCGCGAACGACCAACGTTTCATCGGTTAATTGAAGAGCTAGGCTACAGCTTTCCAAGCGGTCATTCAATGGGCGCCCTTTCCTTATATGGAGTCGTATCGTTTCTACTATGGCGTCATATCTCAACGAAGTTCGGGCGAGGATTGTTAGTAGCGTTCAGTACCATTTTTATTTTAGCCATTGGCATTAGCCGTATTTATCTAGGCGTTCACTATCCAAGCGACGTGCTAGCTGCTTATTTTGCTAGCGCCTTTTGGCTCATTATTTCAATCTCGTATTTCCAGCGCTATATGAAGCGTAGAAGCAATCGTACGATTAATCACCAATCATCGATCTAGTATGAAAGGGGAAGAAGTACGTGATTACGTTTTTACAAAAGTATCGAAAGGGAATCAATCTTTTAACCAAAGAGGAGATTGCTGACTTATCTCCCTCTACTATTCCAGACTATTGGATAAGCGTGTTTCAAGCAGACACGTTTTCTGAAAGGAAATCCCGCTTATTAGCTGCTTGGAACAACGTGGTGGCAGAGGAAATGTCGATCACGATTTCTTATCTAGCTGATTATCTTGTGGAAATTGAAATGGTTGAATGGAATGGATTTTACTCTATTATTTATGGTGTTCAAAATCCAACGAATGAGGTTCTCTACTACGAGGGAAGAAACCCGTTTGATTCTTTCAACAACGATAAGCTTAAGCGCTATTGGAGCCAAACTCCAGCTTCTGTTATCCGTTTTTATAACGAACTTCATAACGGGTTTTACTATTATGCAAGCGAGTCAATGGGACTTGTACCTGTCGAAGAAATTTGTTATCTAGATGACTATGAGTGGGGAATAGTAGATGATTTGGAGAAGCCACTAGCTATTCAATTCTCTTCTTCATTTGGTTTCTTTGCAAATGGAATGGGTGATCATGTTGTAATAGATTACAGCCAGATTCATCAAAAGTGGGCAACACTATGGTTCCACGATGATCAGCCGACCTATGGGATTGAATTTTGGGATGTCATTGATGAATGGACAACAATTGGATTTCAAGTGTAAAAGCGATGGCTGTCAAAGCCAGCGCTTTTTCTTTGCTAGAATCAAAATATCCATATTATAGAATGATAGGAATATAATAGATTTTTGAATTTTCTGTCATTGTGTGACGTTTATCATAGAAAGAAAAAAGTAAATAAGTAAAAGTTAATGGATTTTTTTGGTTTTAATTCCTTATGTTAGGGGTATATGTAGACATATATTCTCATTTTTAGAATATTTGCCGAGAACCTTTGACCTCGGGCAAAAAAGTTTTTACAATTAGTGTAAATCCATATAAGGGAGAGATGTTCAATGTCAGGAATTATTCGCGTAACACCAGCTGAACTTCGTGAAATGTCAGGTCGCTACAATACAGAAAGTGGTCATGTTCAAGAATTAGTTAGTCGTCTTGATGGAATGAAAAGCCAACTTCAAGATATGTGGGAAGGTGCATCAAGTGATGCGTTCGCAGCACAATACGAAGAATTAAAGCCTTCTTTCGTACAAATGCACAATTTATTAGCTGATATTGCGAAGCAATTAAGCGACTCTGCTAACGTTCTTGAAGATACTGACAACCAAATTGCGAGCCAAATTCGCGGTTAATTACGTCATCTAACAATCTAATGAAATGTCAAAGGAGCGCCAAATTCTTAGCTGATGAAGGCGCTCCTTCTATGTTTTGAGGTGATAATGTGTATATAGAAGTGACGATTGATTTGAAAAACTACACGGGAGAACGCCTAGATTTACGCCTCTCTAACTATCATTCTATTAAAAAGATGATTGATATTGTATGGCAAGCGAACCGCATTGCCCGTCTGCCTCGTCAAGGATACTGGGTTCGAATTCCAAACAAACAGATGGTGCTATCGGGAAACGAGAAGTTAGCCGATTGTGGGATTACGACAGGAGACTGCATTGAAATTCTGTGAAGGAGTCTGCGAGAATGTCAGAGAAAAAACCAACTTATCTAGAACAGCAAATAGATGCTGAAATTATAAAAGAAAAAGGCACCTACACCTTCACATTTCAACGAGAGAAAATTCGACTTGATCAAGCGATTGAGGTGGAATTGCTGAAGGAAATAGACCCTCTTTTTAAAAGAGAGATTGTGACAAATGAGAACGAGCTCCGTGTGATCGTACATACCCAAGAGCAGGACAAGCCGTTTCAAGCCCTAAAGGGTCGCTTAGACTTACAAAGGTGGATGTTTGGTCATCAGCTTGTTGAAAAGGTACGTGATCATGCGTATACGCGCTTGCATTTGGTCGTCTGTCCAGAAAACATTGTGTTTAATAAAGGAATGGAGCCATTTTTTCTTCATTACGGAGTGAAAGAGAGTCTACCACCGTATGAAAAAAACGAGGAACGCTTGTTTAATGAGCTGAAAGCAACCGTTGCAGCAGCGGTGGATACGAAGTATTCATTCTTTCAATATTTGACACAGCATAAAACGCTTCAGCTTTCAGAAGATACGAAGCGAATTATTGAATGTGATACTACGACGTCTCTTTTACACGTTTTAGAAGAGCGCATTGATCAAATTGATCGACATGAGCGTTCGCTCGTTCGGATGCCGAAAAAGAAGTGGAACTGGCTACGTTACAGTACGATTGGATTAAGCGTGCTGCTCATTCCAGCTGTCGCATACATCGTGTACGCTCTCTTTTTTCAACAACCAAAACAAGAGGCATTTATGGATGCAAACAAGGCATTTATCCAAGAAAACTATAGCGCGGTGGCCGACGCTCTAGAAGCATATGATGTGGATGAGATGCCGATGCTCATTAAATACGAGCTTTCACGTTCCTACGTCATGAATAAAAATCTTCCACAAGAAGCAACGGCAAATATTTTAAACGCCATTACGCTTCAGTCAGACGAGGATTACTTAAATTACTGGATTTACATTGGGCGTGGAGAAGGAAAAGCAGCGCTTGATATAGCGCGTACCATTGATGAGCGAGATCTCATTATTATGGCGCTTAATACGTATACAAGTGAATTGAAGTCTGATAATGACTTGGCAGTAGATGAGCGTCAGCAAAAGCTAGACGAGGTAAAGCAAGAGCTTACAGAGTTCAAAGATGAGATTAAAAAGGAAGAAGAGGAAGCAGCTAAGCAAGCAGAAGAGGAAAATGAATCATCCTCACCTAGCACGCCGGCGCAAACGGCACCTGCGAAGCCAAGTACTACTCAGCCTTCTAAACCAGCTCAAAATCAACCTGCGGGGCAGAAGCCAGCGACAGAAAAGCCTGCTACAGGTGCAAATAATCCATCATAAGCAGGAGGTGAATGAGAATGATGCTATGGATTTTTCATAATGAAGCGTACCAGCAGTTAGCAATCGACCCGACGACTTTTCGATTAGCGACCATCGGGCCGAGCTATGATGATACGATAACGGTTTCTTCTTTTTCTTTCGAAAAGGGAGAAATAACCATTACTAAGAACGATGATACAGGAGGGCTATCTCTTTCACAAGGGGATAAAGTAGTAGGAGAGCTTGTCGCCTATGAGCCTCTTCGCCTATCTGAAGGTGATCAGCTTATTACCCTTTTAGTGACACCCTCACCGGTAAACAAAGGAACGTATTACATCGGAAAGCATCCTGAGCTTTTTTTATCGGGCGAACACGGAACAATTGTTCAAACAGAAAGTCTGATTCACGAAGGACAGGACGTGAAGCTACTCCGTCTAGGAACGTCATGGACATTGTTCCCTGGTCGATCACCTGTGTACGTAAACGGAAATGTGGTTCACGAAGAGCACTCCTTACAAGCGGGTGACCTAATTTTTTGGTCGGCTATGACGTTGCGCTTGGTCGAAGACGACCTGCTAGAAGTTATTAGCTGGAGAGACTTTGAAACAACGCTGTCGGTGACTGAGCAGCCAATATCAGAAATGAAAAAGAAATATCCGTTTTATCGTCGTACACCTCGTATGATGTACGACCTACCCGATGACAAGGTGCAGCTGTCGTTTCCTATTCAAGATAACGATGACGGAGGAAGAAGCTTATGGCTCACGATTTTACCACCGCTTGTGATGATGGTGGTAATGGGAGTAGTGGCCATTATTCAGCCGCGCGGACTGTTTATGATTGTTTCAGTTATGATGTTTACGACAACGTTAGTCGTATCAACGGTTCAATATTTCAAGGATAAAAAGATGCGCAGAGAAAAAAAAGAACGCCGAACGCGTATTTACTCCAAATACTTGGAAAATAAGCGTGAAGAGCTTTATCACGTATCAGAATCTCAGCGTGACATTTTGCACTATCACTTTCCAACGTTCGATCGAATGAAATACTTAACGCAGCAAATTTCCGATCGTATTTGGGAGCGCACCGTTGAGCACGAGGATTTCTTAGAAGTTCGTTTAGGGGTAGGAAGCGTTCCAGCAAGCTATACGATTTCCATGAATAACGCAGATATGTCGAATCGCGAAATGGACGAGCTGATGGAGCAGTCGCAGGAGCTTGAGAAAATATATCGCGAGGTTCAAAATGCTCCGGTTACAGCTCATCTTGGGCACGGTGCAATGGGGATTATCGGAAAGAAAACGACGGTGAAAAAGGAACTGCAGCAGATGATCGGGCAGTTAGCCTTCGCTCATAGCTATCATGATGTGCGCTTTGTGCTGATTTTTGATGAAGCGGATTACAGCGAGTGGGAATGGCTCAAATGGCTTCCACACTTTCAGCTCCCTCATACATATGCAAAGGGCTTCATCTACAATGAGCAATCACGCGATCAGCTCCTTTCATCGATTTATGAGCTCATTCGCGAGCGAGATTTAAGTGAAGAAAAGGAAAAACGTGTATTTCTTCCTCATTTTGTCTTCATCATTGCGAATCAATCACTAATCGCTGATCACGTTATTTTAGAATACTTAGAGGGTGAACATCCTCATCTTGGCTTCTCTACCATCTTTGCAACAGAAGCGAAGGAGAGCTTAACAGAGCACATTCATACGTTAATTCGCTATGTGAATGAGGAAAAGGGCGAGATTTTAATTCAGCGTAAAAAGGCGGTTACGATTCCTTTTGCTCTCGATCAGCATCGTACAGAAGACAACGAGCCGTATGCACGTATGCTTCGTACCCTTATTCACCAAGTAGGAATGACCAATTCCATTCCGAACAGCGTGTCATTTTTGGAATTATTTAAGGCAAAAGAAGTGGACGAACTCGATATTTCAGGCAACTGGCAAACGAGAGAATCGGCTAAGTCACTTGCTGTTCCCATCGGTTTAAAAGGGAAAGAGGATTTAGTTGAGCTGAACCTTCATGAAAAGGCACATGGACCGCATGGACTTTTAGCAGGGACAACGGGATCAGGGAAGAGTGAATTTTTACAAACGTATATTTTATCGCTAGCCGTACATTTCCACCCTCATGAAGTGGCTTTTCTCCTCATTGACTACAAGGGTGGGGGAATGGCACAGCCGTTTAAAAATATGCCTCATTTACTTGGAACGATTACAAATATTGAGGGAAGCCAGAACTTTAGCGCCCGGGCACTCGCTTCGATTCGAAGTGAGCTTAAGCGCAGGCAGCGCCTCTTTGATCGCTATGAAGTAAATCATATTAATGATTACACGGATCTTTATAAGCAACAGCAGGCTGAAGAGCCGCTCCCTCATCTGTTTTTAATTTCTGATGAATTTGCGGAGTTAAAAAGCGAGGAGCCAGAGTTTATTCATGAGCTTGTCAGTGCGGCGCGTATTGGGCGAAGCTTAGGGGTTCATTTAATTTTAGCGACGCAAAAGCCAGGTGGGGTTATTGATGATCAAATCTGGAGTAATGCGCGCTTTAAAGTCGCCCTTAAGGTTCAGGATGCAACAGACAGTAAAGAAATTATAAAAAATGCGGATGCCGCCTCTATTACCGTTACGGGTCGTGGTTACCTGCAGGTCGGAAACAATGAAGTATACGAGCTGTTTCAGTCCGCGTGGAGCGGAGCACCGTACATGGAGGACAGCTTCGATACGGAGGACGAGGTAGCAATTGTTACCGATTTAGGGCTAATCCCGCTATCGGATGTGTCTGCACAGCCGACGAAAAAGAAGCAGGTTCAATCTGAAATTGAGGTTATTGTTGATCGAATTGAAGAGGTGCAGCATGAGCTTGGGATTAGAAAGCTAAACAGTCCGTGGCTTCCACCGCTTGAAGAACGTCTTTACCGATCACAGTATGAATCTGATCAGGAAGATGAGTTCCCGATTGGCTTAGTGGATGAACCAGAAAAGCAAAGTCAAGAGTCTTATAGCTATCGGATGATGGACGGTGGTAATATTGGGATTTTTGGATCATCCGGTTACGGAAAATCCTTTACTGCGATGTCACTCCTGATGAGTTTCGCAGAGCGCTACACGCCTGAGGAGCTTCACTACTATATCTTTGACTTTGGAAATGGGACGCTTTTACCACTTCGCCAGCTTCCACATACCGCTGACTATTTCCTAATGGATCAGGAGCGTAAAATTGAGAAATTTGTGGGGATTTTGAAGCAGGAAATGGCAAGACGTAAGCAGCTCTTCCAAAAGCGTGAGGTAAGCAATATTAAAATGTACAATACGCTAAGCGATGAAGAGCTACCGATCATTTTTATTACGATCGACAATTTTGACTTGGTCAAAGATGAGATGTCTGACTTGGAGATGCAGTTTACGCAGTTTGTACGTGACGGTCAGTCGCTCGGAATCTATATGATTTTTACAGCGACCCGCATTAACTCTGTCCGTCAATCACTCATGAATAACTTAAAAACAAAGGTCGTTCATTACCTGATGGATAGCTCAGAGTCTTATTCAGTTTTAGGAAGAGTGCCATATAAACTAGAAGCAATACCAGGCCGAGCAATTATCAAAACAGATAACGCCTTTTTTGCTCAAATGTTCTTACCAGCTGATGGAGAAAATGACTTTGACATTTCAGAGCGTATCAAACAAGACGTACAAGCACTAAAAGCGAAGTATAGCGAACAGGAAATGCCAGATCCAGTGCCAATGCTGTCTGCTGAGCTTCATTTAGATGAACTACTAGAGCATCGCAGAACTGTACATGATATTGGGGTTGTCCCACTTGGCCTTGATGAAGAAACCGTTCGTCCGGTTCACATGAGCTTTAAGAAAAATAAACATTTCTTAATCATGGGACCAGGGTTTAAAGGAAAAACCAATGCCGTGAAGTTGTTTTTAACCACCGCTATGTCACAAGGAATTCACCATATTGGGTTATTTGATTCCATTGACCGAGGCTTGACCGCTTACGCAGGAGAAGAGCAAATTCAGTATGTCGAAACAAAAGAGCAAATCGTGGCTTGGCTTGATGCCACAGAAGCAACGTTACAAGAACGTGAACAGCAGTACTTGGATGCCGTTCATCAGGGGACGGTACAAAACCTATCCTATACGCCAATTCTTCTTGTGATTGATGGGTTTGGACGATTCCAAAAAACCATTGATGCTCTTCTGCAAGAACGTATTACAAAGCTAATGAAAAACTATGGTCACTTAGGATTTAATTTAGTGGCAGCGGGTGTTCCAGCAGATTTCTCAAAGGGCTTCGATGCATTAACAACGGAGCTCAAGCAGGTATCTCAAGCACTGCTGCTAATGAAAAAATCCGAACAAACTCTCTTTACGCTGTCGTATGATCGCAGAGAGCCAGATATTAATCCTGGATTTGGATATTTCGTTGAAAATGGTAAAGCAACGCGCATTCAAATCCCATTATGCACTGTTGAAAGGAAGATCTTAACATGAGTGAGAAGCAAAGGTACGGCGTTAAGCTCGTATTAGCCATCGTTTTAATACTGGCGCTTCCGGCTCTGTTTTTCCAATATGTTGGTGACAACCCACTAAAAGTATCTGATACCGCTTCAGGTCAGATTGCAGTGGTAAACGAGGACCGAGGTGTTGGAGGAACGGATGGGGGAAAAGAGGTTGATTTCGGAGCAAAAGTGGCTCCGATTTTGCAAAAGGATTCGCAATACGAGTGGAAAAACGTGACCCGCTCGGTTGCGAATCAAGGATTAAAAAGCGGACAATACGAGGCGGTTGTCTACATTCCGTCAAATTACTCAAGCAGTGCTCTTACGTATACGGATAATCGTCCTGAAAAGGCAAGTCTTCAGTATCGTGTCCAAAGCCGCCTCACGTCTGTTGATAAGCAGAAGGTCGTGCGTGAGCTAGAAGCGGCGTCATCAAAAGCAAGTAATGAGATTACATCTCGCTACTGGAACTACGTCGCACAAGAAATGGATGATGTGCGCGGAAAGTTTGACAACATTTTAGATAAGGAAATCAAGTTCCAAAAGACGATGCTTGCGTTTTACAAGCCAGGGTCGAAGGATTTAGCAGGAGAGCTTGATAACCAAAAGAAAACGCTCGAACAGATTCAAGAAAGTGTAAAAAATGCGGAAAAAGGATCAGCGACTCGAAAAGAAGACGTTCAGCAAATTGAAGCGAACCTAGAAAGCTTTGTACAATATGTCGATCAATACAAGGCTTATCAAGAAGCGCAGGATTCTTTATTGCAGCAAGCACAGGCAGCAAGTCTGCAAAGCTTGCAAACAAGCATTCAGCATGTAGGAGAGAACCAAGAAGGCATTCAAGCGCTATTCCAAGATCAAACAAGCCAAGTGTCGAGTAGCATTTCATCATTAGAGCAACAGCTACAGGCACAGTCACAGATGGCAGAGGAGCTTCAAGTAGCACAGGCAGACAAGTCTGCTACACAGGAAAGCGATTTGAAGACGTTTAATAACGATTTATTAGATCAGTATCGCCAGCAAGAAGCAATCACAGCGTTTAACGAGCTAGAGGAAAAGCTTATGCCGCTTCGAAAGGAGCTACAAGTACCAACTCCTGAAGAGCCAGACCCTGAAGTTCCAGGAGACGGGGGTACAACGCCACCAGGAGATGGAGGTACAACGCCACCCGTAGACGGAGGCACAACACCACCAGGAGATGGGGGCACAACGCCACCAGGAGACGGGGGCACGACACCACCCGGAGATGGGGGTACAACGCCACCCGGAGACGGGGGCACGACACCACCCGGAGATGGGGGCACAACGCCACCAGGAGACGGAGGTACAACACCACCAGGAGATGGGGGTACAACGCCACCAGACAACGGGCCGTCATTTGAAGCGGAACGTGCAGAGTTAACGGCTCTTGCAGCAAAGGTATCCGAAACGAAAAAGAAGCTTGAAGAAATGACGGGTGAAAAAACACCAGAAGTAACGGAAGCGATTGAATCCTTAACGGATGTTGCCGCTCGCATTGAGGCAGTAGAGAAAAAATTAGCCGAACAAGCATCAGCACCATCAGATTCATCTGAGCTACAGCAAAAGTACGATGACTTACAGAAGCGATTTGCAGAAGTACAGAAGCAGCTGTTAGAGCTACAGCAACAGCAAAACAACGGTGATTTACAGAAGCTGCAAAAAGCGTATGATGAATTATCAGCAAACTACAACGATTTGAATGAACGATACGAAGCTTTAAAAGCTTTTGTAGATGATATGACAAAACTACCTGATGAACGCAAGGAAGACGTGGCGACCATTGTCGCGTTAATCAAGCAAAAAGAAGAGCGCATTCAGTCGTCTTACCTTCTATCAGACGAGCGCAAACAGCGACTTCAAGAGGAATTTAGTCCAGTCATTCAAACGTCCGATATTAAAGCGTTGATTGATTATAATGACTACCTTTCAAAATATGAACAGGCACTAAATCAAGTAAGCCGCACTGATACAAAGAGCGTTCTGTTAAATAGCGATGGAACGAATGAACGTGTTGGAAGCATTGTGTACGGGACAGGGAATACGGAGGAGCTTGGAAACAGTTTGAAGGAAAACGTTGATGCTTCTAAAGATCAATCGACAAACTTAAATGATGTGGTGGCAAACTTTGTGGAGCAATATCAACAAACTATTGCCCAAGAACAAAGTACAATGATCACAGATTTAACACAGGTTCAAGATCGTGCGAACACGATGACTGAAATCCTTCAGCAGACCAATGATCCAAAGCAAGAAGCAGATCCAAACGTAGGTGGACTTGTTTCATTGCAACGAAGCATGGGCCAAGAGCTTCAAGGTATGAATTCGTTAATTGAATCTCTCGGGGAGCGTCAGGATAAAGTCGTGACCTATACCGGAGATCTTCAAAAACGAGTCAACGACGTTCAAGCAAAAGCGGATGAACTAAATACGAAATGGGCAAAAAATGTAGACTCCACAAAGCTTGTGCATGGGGATGTTTATAAAATTTTAAGCAACACGTCCATTAACGGTCAGCCAAATAACTACGTGTATAACTATCTAGCAAATCCTGTTCAAATAAAAGGAGATGTACCGGCAGAGAAGATTAAAGAAGTGCCACCGGTTGTTATTATGGTCATTATCTTGATTAGTAGCTTACTAATTGGATATTTCAGCCATTATTATCGAAAAGCGCCTCTTTTAGTACGAGCAGCGTTATTTGGTCTATTAAACTTAATTGTTGGATTAATGATCAGCATTTTTAGTTTAAACATTTATACATTATCCGATGACCGTTCCATTCAGTGGTCGGTATATACGATTCTATTGCTTGTCGCAACCTCCCTCATTGTCCAGCTTGCGTTTCTTGCAAGTAACTTTGTTGGATGGATTGTTACAGTCATACTCATTTTATTCTTTATTACGCCGCTATTAACATTGTCTATGCCGAACTTCGGGTATGAAGATCCCGTATCAAAAGTGTATATGTCGATTCAATACGACACGCACACATTATTTACATCAGCGGTTATTGCATTGGTTGGCCTTATTGTCATTTTAGCTGCCCTACCAGCCGTTGTTCGTTTTATGAAATCGAACAACCACCGAGTGGAGAGTGATGAGACTTATGACGCCTAACAAACAGATACGAGGGACCTTCATTTTGATGGTCCTTCTCTTTTTACCTATTCATACGGTCTATGCGGCTGACGATATTGACCGCCTTAAGCCAAATGAATACAAGAAAAACGACCTTGAATATGATCCAAATTCACTTCGTCAAGGAGATGAAATTCAAAATCTCCCGGAAGAGTTTCAAGGGCTTGATTTTAAGCGCACAAAGAAAAAAGAAGAAAATGAACTAAACGCGCAGCTGTTTAAAGATACAGGAAAAAAGAAAACAACGCTTGCTTCGCAGGTAAAAGAGCTTCATTTGTTTTCCGCTCCACCTGTATCCGTTCGAGGCGGGGCGGAAAGTGTCGCTTCCTCAAAGGTATCCTCCACGCTCAAGTGGACGTTAGGCGGCGTGCTGTTCATTAGTATCATTCTATTGTTCGCTTTGCTTCTACCAAGAATATTGCGGACATTAGAGAAATAGAAACTCTTTAGAACAACCAAAAATGGCCTATGTTTTTTGATAGGATAAAGATAGAGAACGAGACAAAGAGAGTCATAAGACCTTTCCTATTATAGTTATTAATGGAAGTATAATGGGTATTTATTCCTCTTTTTGGGGTTGATTTGTAAAAAACACTTGAAAAAAGAGAGAATCTTCCTATTTAGGTTGTGGTGTGAACATTTTATACTATAAAATATGGAAATTACGTATAGCACGGAGGTGTTACAAGTGGGTGTTGCACATGAACTAGAAGCAATATCACAGTCGATTTCGGCAAAAGTAGCCGAAATCAATGAAAAAATTCAGCGTCTTGAAACGGCAAAAAAAGATATTTTAGAAGAAAAAACAATTTCGATGAATGAGCTCAAGCTTGTGACGAATCCAGAGCTTGGAGAGAGCTGGACAGGTGAACGCGCGACGAAATTTGATAAAGATCGATCAAGTGCTAAAAAAGAACTAAATCGTATTTTAACAGATGATTACGAGGAGTATATAACATCGATTGATAATCAAATAAGTTTGCTTGAATTTGAACGAAGTGGTCTCAACAAGCTAAGCTTCCTAGCGCATGAAACGAGTGTGCTAGCTGAAAAAGGATCTGCGATGATGGATAAAATTCAGCATGAGGGACAAGAAGCAGTTGAAAGTGTCCGAAATCAAGGAGAAAAGCTCATGTCAGAAGTCGCGAGCAAAATTAGTTTTATTAAAGGGAGTCTGTGACGATGTCAACGATAATTAAATTGGACTACAAAGCGGTGACAAGTGAGATTAAGAGCGTTGCGTCAGCTAAAGACAGCATTTCGTTCCCCGAATTCAGCGCTGACGAAATTGGTAAAAACGTATTAGACATTACGACGAAGTGGAAAGAACAAGAAGTGGCGATCTCAAATCTTGTCACACAATACATTCAAGTATTAACGAAGAATTTAGAAGACACGCAAAAAAACGTAGATTTGTTAAAAGAACAGGATGAATCAATGGTTCGTAACTAATGGTAAAGCAATAAATGACACCATTTAACTAGTAAGCACACTCGATGGATAGAGAGGAAGGCTTGATTAGTGCAGAATGCTATTTATGAAGCGAGCACGCTCTCCGCTGCGGCGAAAGAGCGTGTAGTCGCTTATACCAGTTTAAAAGACCAAATCAAACGATTAAAAACATCTTTTCAAGGAATCACTAGCCTAGAAAATGATTTTAAAGGAAAAGGTGCGAATAACATTAAAGCGTTTTATAAAGCGCACATTGAAATTGCCGATCAGTGGCTGAATTTAATTGAAACGCACATTGCGTTCTTTAAAACGGTTCATACAAAGATGGCAGAAGCCCATTTAGCAGGAGAAACGTTTGTTGCGGTGCCTTTTTTAGAACAAAACTTAGATGCGAGCACAAAGCAGGCGAAAAAGATGGTGGCGGATCAGAAGGATGCGCTACAGGGCATTTTTCATCAAATCGACGATATCCTCTCACTGAGCGTATTTTCGAGTGAACAATACGACAAGCATATTGATGACTCCGATACAAAACGACTGCACACCATTGAAGCCGTGGACGAACTTGACCAAGATCTTGTTGGTGATTATGATAAAATGAAGCAGTTCTACGATGTGGTAAACAAAAACATCCAAGCGTTAATCAACGCCACGAAACAAAACGGTAGCGCCTCACCGATGTTTTTTAACTCCAAGTCTTACCATGCGAGCGAAGCCTATCAGCTCACAAAAGGGGCAGACGCTGAGGCTGTGGCGTATGTGAAGGAAAAGAAAGCAGAGCGAAAAGCGCACGCTGACCGTATTAAAGCCAAAAAAGAGGCGGCCCTTGAGAAGAAGCGGTTAGCGGAAGAGGCGAAAAGAAGAGAAGAGTTAGGGTTCTTAGCGCCGTTTGCGGATGCATGGGATGATGTATCAGGTGGTGTGCAGCATGCGGCCCACGCTACAAAGGATACTTGGGACGCAGGTGTGGACAAAGTGAAGAAAGGCACCGAATACGTGGTCGAAACGGCTGAAAAGAGCTGGGACGGATTTTCGGACGGAGCAGGCGATGCGATTGGTGATACGTGGCATGATGCTGTACAGCTCGTGACCCATCCGATTGAAACCGGGAAAAACATCGCAAAAGGTGCTAAAGCGGTCTGGGACGATCCAACAGGAGTCGCAAAAAGCATCGGACAAAGCATCGCGAAGTCATGGAACGAACAAATCGTCCACGGTGATGCCGAAAGTAGAGCGCATGCGCTTTCTTACATCGCCACGAGTGTTGCGATTGGGGTACTGGGTACAAAAGGTGTGGACAAAGTATCCAAAGTATCGAAGCTAGAAAAATTAAGTAAGTTATCTAAGGCTACAAAAAGTCATACGGAAGCGATTGCAAATCGAACGCAAACAAAACTGGAAGCACTTTTAAGGAATCCAAACAGCTTAGAAGATCGACTGGTAGGAGAAGGCTATTGGACGGCCAGTCGTCAAGGGGATAATTTGCCGAGTAACAGAAACGAAACCCCACCTGCAAACAACCGCCGATCTGTCGACCCACCTAAAACACGTATAGTCGTGGAGAAGGTTTCAAAAGCGCAGCTAGAGAGTATGAAAAATAAAAAAGGTGCTCAGTATAAGGTTGATGGGAATCGAAAGATTGAGCGGGTTGAGAGTACTAAGGGTACGGGTAAAGTCGATTTGACTAAAACAACTAACCCTGAAGATTTCTTAGATGAAGTAATGAAGCGACAAGGGCTAGATGAATTACCGGGAAGATTCAAAGAAAAGTGGGTTGATGGTGATTATAAATACGAGATAAGAGCTCACGAAGCTGAAACTCAGTATGGAAAATCGGGAAGTATTTATAGAGTGGGAAGACAGAAGCCTGGTAACGGAACAGAATATATGGATTCCAATGGGAAATGGCACCATGAAAGTACATTAAAGGAAACACATAAAGATGGGCGGCCGAACCCTTTATTTAATGAAGAGGCTGCAAAAGATACGCATATTCAGTTAAATAGATGAGGAAGTGACAATATTGAGTGAACAAAGGGTTTTTATGAATGAAAATGAAGTACTTCAAGTAATAACACGAATCAATGAATATGCTTCTCAAGAGCTATGGATGGATTTTGATGTTGCTTTATCAAATGGATGGGATTTGACAATTATAGGCCGGTTGGATAATACAATAAAAAAGGTTAATATTGAGATTAATTTTGAGCAAGTGCACTTTGTTTCTCTACCTTTTGGCTGGAAAACAGATACATCATATCCCGTAATTAGATTAGCTACTGAGGAAGAAATAGAGAATTTAACAGATAAATTTGAAGTGGATAAAGGTAATTATATTTTTAAGTTCATTGCTGAGGGTTTCAATAGTGAAAAATATTACTTTGTTGGAGCGAAACAAATCTCCTGTCGATTACTTGATAAGCAGACTAATGAGTTAAAATAAAATATCAAGTTTAATCTGGAAGATTTATTGAGCAATAAGAACATGGATAGCGAGAAAAGAACGAAAATTGGGCTAGACCTTTTGAATGGAAAGGACAGTATAAATATGGAATAACTAACAAACTGACGAGAATGACAAAGCTCATGGTGATAAACAAGGAAATAATAGTTTTTTAATTGTATACAGTTAAAGATATCCTTGAATTTGAATTAATAACTCATGAAGGCTAGACTATAAAGGAGTGCTATTTTGACAATTAAGCAATAAGAGCTAGAATAAGCGAGATGACATTTTACTTACATGGGACCACTTATGGATGTCAGAGGGACGAAACACACGAGATTAAACAAGCTAAAGTGTTTAAACGTTACACTTGCCATGTAGTAAAACAGATGTCATACTGTCAATACTAAAATAACTTATAAAACTTGCAAATATTTATAAACTTAAAGCACTTGATTGCCTATTTGAGGCAACAAGTGCTTTTTTAATTAAAACGTATACTATAAATTTATAAAAGCTATTTTTATAAATTAAAGCTAACAGAAACTACTAGTATTATATAATTGAAAATATATTAGCAAAAGGTATAGAAATAATGTCAGATGGAAGTGTCGCTAGAAATCGAACAAACTATAGCGGGAAATTCTAAGAATCTCAAGATGCCTCAAAGGCGAGTATTCAGAGTAGGATCTGGAATTTAGATAGTGGTGGGGTTAAGGGTACGGGTAATACTAATCTGACTGAACCGTCATTACCTAAGGGTAGTAAGCCAAAAGGAGAATACACAAAGGGTGATTCACATGGTGTTAAGAAAGACAATGAAACAGCAGATTTCTTGGCAAATAAGGGCTATGAAATAAAAATGTTAAATGAAGTAAATGGCGGTAATGGTCATGGTATAAAAGTAACATCTAATCCAGATTTTCTCATTGAAGGCAAAGTATTTGATTGTTATTCCCCAACACCAAATACGAAGACAGATAATGTCCTTAGGACCATAACAAATAAAACAAAAACACAGGCAGAAAGAATTGTTCTTAATGTGGATAATTTTCCATCTGAGAAAATTCTTGAAATTACTGAAGGTATTCAAAGAAAAGCTAATTCAAATGGAGATTTGAAAAACTTAAAAGAATTACTTATTGTGAACGACGGAAAAATTACACGAGTATTTGGAGAGGAGAAATAAATGGATTACGAATTGTTTTTAAGCTCTAATTTAAGTTGTAAATCCCTGGCGGAAATTATTCGAAGTATAATAGTTGGGTATGTGAACGAAGATATAACTGTTCACATTAGTGAAGAAGAAATAGTTATTGGGATTGAGTATTTTTCATTAGCTCTAGAAATAGAGGATATATCTGACATAGCTTTTATTAGAAGGCATTACGATTTAGATGTAAATGTATGCATTAGAGTTCAATTATTTGATAACACTTTCTATCAAGGAATAGAAGTTTTGTTTAAAGTTATTGGGAGTCTTATAAGACAAGTTGGCGGAAATCTATTGTTTTTAGAAAACGGTTCGGATCAATTACTTAGAAAAGAGAATGGTAAGTTAATTGTCAATAGTGATTTAGATCAATACCAGGTAAAATATTTAACCAAGAGTTTGCTTAGTTTTCTCCAACATCCTTACATTAAAGAAAAATTGTCAAACTAGGCATTTGGTTATTATTAACGAATAAAACCATTATAATTAGAGAAGAAGTTAACATCTACCTAATAGCTAGAGCGGCCTTATGTGAACAAGCATTACTAGATGAAAATGACCCAAGAATTGAGCAGAAATGGGAAGAGTTAATTGTTTTACTAAGTGAAGATGAAAACTTAACTTTGAGTTTCTTAAAGGTTTGTACAAAATCAGAACTTTCATTTTTAAGTGAGATTTTTGAAGAAGCGACATATAATTTGCAAAGTAAAAAGTATATTGAATCACTATATTGCCTAGATCAACGATACCCAGACGTAAACTTAAAGAGAAGTATACAAATTGCTGAGGAGTACTTGGATTAAATTTGAGATATCAAAGTTTTGAATCCAAAAGTTTATGCGAAAAAATACTTTATTTAGACTAATTACTTCTTTAGAAGAAACAAATAATGATATTTTGTATCAAGAGAAATTAATCCTGATTTCCAAGCAAACACCTTGATTGGCTAAATGCCTTTCAAGGTTTCTTTTTTTGTTGGTGGGCTACGTACTGCCGAGTAAATCGGTTTTTACTTACACAAAAAAGCTGAGGGAAAAGCACACGCTGCCCTCATTAAAGTAGAAAAAGAAGCAGCCCTTGAGAAAAAGCGCTTAACGGAAGAGGAGAAGAGAAGAGTTAGGGTTCCTTTGGCCGTTTGCAGATGCATGGGATGATGTATCAGGTGGTGTGCAACATGCAGCAAACGCTATAAAGTATCGAAGCTAGAAAAATTAAGTAAGTTATCCAAGGCTACAAAAAGTCATAGGGAAGCGATTTCAAATCGAACGCAAACAAAATTGGAAGCACTTTTAAGGAATCCAAACAGCTTAGAAGATCGACTGGTAAGAGAAGGCTATTGGACCACCAGTCGTCAAGGGGATGATTTGCCGAGTAACAGAAACGAAACCCCACCTGCAAACAACCGCCGATCGGTCGACCCACCTAAACCACGTACAGTCGTGGAGAAGGTTTCAAAAGCGCAGCTAGAGAGTCTGAAGAATAAAAAAGGTGCTCAGTATAAGGTCGATGGGAATCGAAAGATTGAGCGGGTTGAGAGTAATAAGGGTACGGTTAATAATGGTGCAAAAAATGTTGCGCAATTTGAGAAACTAAGGGCATCACTTGCTGCAGATGAAATTATGAATGCAGAGCGTATTGGTACTGCATTAACAAAAAATGATAAGGCTCATCGTGCTGCTAGTTTTTTAACTAAGGAGCAATTAGCTGCAGGAAGAGTTTTTAATATTAAGGGTGGAGATGGTGCCCAATATACACTTCTTCAGACGAAGGGTGGATTCAATGGTAAATCTGGTATTTTCGAGTATATGTTAACACCAAGTGGTAAAGTTTCTCATCAACGGTTTATATCAGGTGGGAAAATTACCGGATTTCCAAATCAGGGAGGATATTAATGGATTCAATACTAATGGAACTTACTTATGAATATGTGTCGAAGAAAACCGGGTTTACCTGGCAGGAATTAAAATATGCTATTGATAGAAACTTTCTTCCACCGGGCACAGCAATTGAACACGCTTTAACATTACTTTCTGAAGATACTAATGAGTCCAGCTTAATATTTGAATTAGCATCTTTATACCATGACGAGCCAGTTCATCCATTTCTAGATGAATTAGCACAGTTAGAACCACATCAAGATGTCGATACCATTAAAGAGAAATGGTTGTATTTAATTCTAGACTGGTTATTTACTAAAAAAGATCAATATAAAGACCCTCTTGGTTTAATAGAGCAAATATATGCTGATTTCGACTATCCAGAAAACATCGCTACTTTTGTAAGATACATGCCTATGGATGGACCTGATTTTGGAAGCATAGAGTTAAATCAAGCACGTTTATATAAAAATTGGGAAAAATATTTAGATGAGCAATGTAAGAGATTTTCATATGCTAAATAAATTAATTAGCTAGTTTTCTTGGGCTCTAGGTTAAGAACAAAACCTTAATTGGCTACTTGCCTTTTAAGGTTTTTTACTCTTATAGGTTTTATGGTTAAACAATTACTGAGTATTTGAATCAAATACTCATGATGGTTAGCAAACTTACTAGATTGGTTGCAGTGACATTTAAATAAAACAACGACACTTACTACTCGATTTATATTTGCACACGAGAATGACAAAGCTAGTTAAACTAAAGTACAAAAGGCAATTGAACAAAAAGAAAATATGGACGATTTTTGAGTGGGACAAAACGAAATACGTTGCGTGAAAATAGAGACTCCTTGAAGGTTGTACCGTCATGGAGTTTTGTTTAATAGTTGGATTACGTGATGGTAATGAGAATTAGGCGAGATGACATTTTACATAGCAGGGGTTGTTATGACATGGATTGGCTAACAAACTAACGAGAATGACAAAACTCGTGGCGATAAACAATTGGTAACGCGAAAGAGAGTTGTTTTATTGCTTTGGCTTTTAAATTTTAGGTTGTATTTTTACAAGAGACGGTCGTATAATACTCGCTATTCGTTAAAAAAGCGTTACATAAATTTTAATTTTCGTAACGAGAGGAGAAAAGTTGAACGTTGTTGGTTATATACGAGTCTCCACTCAAGGACAAGCCAAAGAGGGATATAGCTTGAAATATCAAGAAGACGAAATCAAAGCATATTGTGAAGAACAAGGCTTGAACTTGATACATATTTTTAGAGATGAAGGAGTCAGCGGAGCAAAGCTGAATGAAGAAGAATTGGAAATAGACAGGGTGGGGTTACAAGAAATGTTGGCTCACCTTTCGTCTGTCCAAACAAATTACGTGATTGTTTTGAATACAAGTAGGTTATGGCGATCAGATATTGTGAAAGTGCTGATACAGCGAGAGTTGAAGAAATATGGCTGTGATATTAAAAGTATTGAACAACCGTTTTACAGCATTCACAAAAAAGATCCTAATGATTTTTGGTAAATGGTTTGATAAAGTTATTAGACCAATACCAACGACTTGAAATTGCCCTCAAACTCACGAAGGGGAGAAATAAAAAGGCAAAGGAAGGAGGCTATGCAGGTGGAAGGGCAACATTTGGCTATATGAAACAAAAGGGTGAAAAGGAACTCAAGATACATTACGGGCATGCAGAAGTAGTAAAACGTTTGTTTGAGCTTAAACAGTTACATAGAAAATGGTCACTGTCAAAGTTGGCAGAAGCATTAAATAAGGAGAGTGATCGAACAACACAAGGTAAAGGATTTACGAAAGTACAAGTGAAAAGAATTTTAGACAGAGAGAGCTTTTATTAAGGGATCTATACATACTGACAAATACAAGCAAATGGAAAAAATAAAGCAATAATTTAAAAAGTTATTTAAAAAAGGGACTCATTTTCTTATAAGTTCTTCTGTAAGGTTGAAAATGGATAGGCTTTCGTACCAATGCGCACCAATTGGTGAACGCTCGAACTAAGGTTGCCGGCATTTTCATTCCATAATTGACAACTGAATAGGAGGATGAACCATGCATGAAAAACAGAAACACATTTATGTAGGTGTAGATTTGCATAAACAGCATCATGTGGCAGTGATCATAAATTGTTGGCAGGAGAAGTTAACTGAATTAACAGTAGAAAATAAACCATCTGCTTTCTTCACGTTTTTACTAGATATTGATAAACTGATGGAAGAAGGATTGACACCTGTATTTGGCTTAGAAGATGTGGGTGGTTACGGTCGAGCGCTGGCACAATATCTAACGGACCATGGACAAGTTGTAAAAGAAGTAAACCCCGCACTTTCATACCCTGAACGAAAAAGCCATATGACCACACAAAAGAGTGATAGCTGGGATGCAGAATGTGTGGCACGCATATTGGTAAATAAACTAGACCAATTGCCAGACGCTAAACCACATGATTTATATTGGTCGATACAACAATTGGTCACTAGAAGAAATGCATTGGTGAAGGCGCAAGGTGCATTAAAAAACCAACTTCAAATTCAATTGAGTCACCATTACCCTAGCTATAAGAAGTTTTTCTCTGAGGTGGATGGGAAAACAGCTTTAGCATTTTGGGAACGATACCCTTCGCCGCATTGTTTAGAAGGTATGAGTCTAAAACATTTGACCACCTTCTTATTAGAAGTGAGCAATAATACTTGTTCAGTGAAAAAAGCAAATGAAATATTGAAGCTAGTAATAGAAGATGGGAACACAACAAAAGAATATCAGGAAACTCGAAACTTTTTGGTAGAAAGCATTGTGCGCCAGATTTTATTTGGAAAGCAGGAAATAGGCAAGGTGGAAAGAGAATTAAAAGAGTTAATGAGCTTACTAGACTTTCAACTAGACTCCATGCCAGGCATTGACCTTGTGACAGCTTCCGCATTAATTGCAGAGATAGGTGACGTAAGACGTTTTCCAAACTCCAATAAACTAGCACGATTTGCGGGGATTGCGCCTGTTTACTTTGGGTCTGGCGGGAAAGGTAAGGAACACAAAAGCAAACAAGGCAATCGGGCGTTACACGCTTTATTTTACAATTTAGCTGTACAACAAGTGCAAGTGGCAAAGGGCAGTAAACTGCCAAGGAACCCTGTATTTTATGCTTATTACCAACGAAAGCTTAAAGAAGGTAAAACAAAGGGACAAGCATTGGTTTGCATTATGAGAAGGCTTGTGAACATTATTTACGGTATGATGAAGTATAAAACAGTCTATAAATTACCGATAGTCGACGAGAAAGAAGTAGTTTAATAGGATGGTAGAATAGCGAACTTTTTTATTTTTAGCTTTTAAGATTACAGCATAGGGTATAGATAAAGTCAAGGGAATGCCACCTATTGTTCAGTCACGCATTAATATAAGTAATGATGGATGGGGTCATGTAATAGATAGGCATTTTTCTAATAAGAATGCTTCACAGTTCACAATTTCTCAGGATGAACTACGCTCATTGCTAACAAGCAAAGATATTGTAAAATCTCCTGTTATTAGAAGCCTAGATAGTGCCGACGGTGTTCGATATGTAAGAGAAGTCACTTTAAATAAATCAATTAGACTTGACAAGTTTAATAATTTTAAATCTACATCTACAATGACTATTCTGACCGATATACATGGTAACCTAGTGACAGTAACCCCAGGGAAAATAAAATAGAATGTTTGGAGAGGATGAATTATGAAACTTATTGGGAGTAAAACTGAACAAGAAATTAGGGAACTCCTTATTAAATCTAATCGGTTACTTTTCAAAAGTGAAGAGAAAAAAAGGCTTCTAGAAGTGATAAAATGTTCTTATCCAGAAATGATTACAGCATATATCATTTATTGGATACCTGAACAAGGTGAGGATATTTATAAGATACTAATAAACGATAGCATTATATCAGAAATTGAACTAGAGCGTAATAATTCTGAAATAATGCCGAAAGTCGAAACTATAACAATATCTCAGTATTTAAGAGGGCTTAGTAAGCAAGATCAAATTAAATTAGCTGTTGCTCTTGATTTAGCGAAACATGACTTAAAATACAAAGGTTAATAATTATATATGGAAATGTGATATCAAACTTCCCTAAATTTTTTCTCAAAAACCTTGATTGGGTAAATGCCTTTCAAGGTTTCTTTTTTTGTTGGTGGGCTACGTACTGCCGAGTAAAACGGTTTTTACTTACACAAAAAAGCTGAGGGAAAAGCACACGCTGCCCTCATTAAAGTAGAAAAAGAAGCAGCCCTTGAGAAAAAGCGCTTAGCGGAAGAGTCGAAAAGAAGAGAAGAGTTAGGGTTCCATTCGCCGTTTGCAGATGCATGGGGTGATGTATCAGGTGGTGTGCAACATGCAGCAAACGCTATAAAGTATCGAAGCTAGAAAAATTAAGTAAGTTATTTAAGGCTACAAAAAGTCATACGGAAGCGATTGCAAATCGAACGCAAACAAAACTTGAAGCACTTTTAAGGAATCCAAACAGCTTAGAAGATCGACTGGTAGGAGAAGGCTATTGGACGGCCAGTCGTCAAGGGGATGATTTGCCGAGTAACAGAAACGAAACCCCACCTGCAAACAACCGCCGATCTGTCGACCCACCTAAAACGCGTACAGTCGTGGAGAAGGTTTCAAAAGCGCAGCTAGAGAGTCTGAAGAGTAAAAAAGGCGCTCATTATAAGGTTGATGGGAATCGAAAGATTGAGCGGGTTGAGAGTACTAAGGGTACGGGTGAAGTTTCGAAGAAGAGTGCAACTAGAACCTTTAATAGTACTTATGAAGAAAGACTTGCACAAACACCAGTAAATAATGGAAAATGGACTGGAGAACGTGGTGAATCTACATTTATTCATGAGAATGAGAAAGTCAATGAAATCCTAAGTCAAGTTGATAAGAAAGGCATTGATTACTCAGATGCTGTCCCTGATTTTTCTCCTGTCTCGAAAGGAAGAGTTGAAATAGAAGGCATGTCTATTGATAGAGATGCTAATTTTAAAAAAGCTGATGAACTGTTAGCTGAAAAATGGGGGGTAACCCCTAAGGAAGTAAGGAAATGGCGTAAGCAAAATAAATATACTTGGCACGAGGATAATGATTTGAAGACTATGGACCTAGTGCCTTCTGTAATAAATAGTAAGTTTGGTCATTTAGGTGGAGTTTCCGAGGCAGGTAAAGCCGAAAAAAACTAATAGAGGGTGGGATCAATGGAGACAATTAAACATGAAACGTTTGGAGAATTAGCCTATAACTATGGTTGGAAGAGGGATATTAACATTACTTTGTTTGGACATGAAAAGACTGTAACATTAAATATTGAAGCAGAAGATGATGCAGAATTCGAAGATGCACAGGTCAATGCTTATCATAAATTTTTTAATGACAAAGAACGTCTTTTGAACTTGGCTGAGGATGCTATATTGAACTATTATTTAGAAGTTTACGAAGATTACAGACAGCGACTCGGTGAGAAATTCGCTGATAAGATGGCTCCTATCATATCCACAAAGGACGAGATAGCTAATATTGTTGAACCTAAGCAACTGATATTTCCTATGGTCTTTGATGAAGATGTAAGACAAGTTGGTTTGTTACTTGAATGCACGTGGGAACCTGAGCATGGTCTTGCGGTAAAATATGAGGATGAAGAAATAGTCGAGGTTGGTTTTCAAGATATTGTTTTATAATTTGGGGGCTACCCAGTGCCGAATGGACCCAACGGTTTTTATGAGATAAAACTAATAAATAAGGCAGTGGCAAAAGAGTTCATTAATTATTTAAAGGATAGTAATACTTCGCTAAAAAAAGATGATATTATGAACTTTTTAAAAGGGGTACAGTAGAATTTAAAGCACTTGATTGTCTACTTTAGGCAACAAGTGCTTTTTGTTTTTTGTGAGAAATTTATGCTTTGGACTACATAAAAAATGCTAATGAAAATCAATAGCTTATGATGGTTGTACCATCAAGGCATTATGTTTTAATACTTGGATAGCATGAAAAGTAAGATAACCGGGCGAGATGATATTTAATTGTATGAGGGGTACAAAGGCATGGAAAACACATAAAGCTAATAAGTTTTAAAGGTATTACATGGCAGGGGACACATAAGGTGTGATACTATTTTTACGATGCAATGAAACTTACAAACTTAAAGCCAAACATGAAAACTTAGAAAATACATGAACTTAAAGCACTTGATTGTCATTTAGGCAACATGTGCTTTTTTGGTTGAGAATTTTAAAGATAGAGAACTACAGGAATAATGTTTTTTGAAATTCATAACTTATGATGGTTGTACCGTCAAGGCATTATGTTTAAATCTGGATAGCATTAAAAGTAGGATAACCGAACGAGATGACATTTTACATGGTAGAGAGACTTATGATAAGGCATTGACAATAAAATAATGAGATTGTACAAGCTCGTGGTGATAAACAACATGTATAAAAAGGGATGGAGATAATGACAGTGATTTATTTGAGAATCGATAGCTCATGATGGTATTACCATCATGGAGTTTTATTTTTATACTTGGCTATGAAGAAAAGTGTGAGAATTTGGCGAGATGACATTTTATATGGTAGGAGTACTTATGACTTTGTCTAACTAACAAACTAACGAGAATGGACAAGCTCGTGGCAATAAACAATGGGAAAAGTGAAAGAGTGTTTTTACATGGCACTGATTTTTAAATTGTGGGTTGTATTTTTACTAGATAGGGTCATATAATACTCGCTATTCGTATAAAAAGCGTTACGAAAATTAAAATTTATGTAACGGGAGGGTGAAAAGTTGAACGTTGTCGGGTATATACGAGTCCCCACTCAAGGGCAAGCGAGAGATGGATATAGCTTGAAATATCAAGAAGATGAAATTAAAGCATATTGTGAAGAACAAGGCTGGAACTTGATACACATTTTTAGAGATGAAGGAATAAGTGGCTGCTGATTTTTTATTTAGAGATTTTAAGATTACAACATAAGGTACGGGTAATAATTCTTCGAGTAAGGATGTTTATGGACCTTATTATGATGAGGCAAAAAAATTACACGAAACTAACCCTGATTGGTATCCTAATCCTGATGAATCTACAATAGTAAAGGGGAAAGAACTAAAGGAAGAAAGAGCAGACTATCAAGCGTTGATTAGAAGAGGGGAACTTGAAAAAGGTCACCATGTACAAGGTTTATCTTTTGGGGGAGAGAATGTAAGTTCAAATATAAAGAATACAGGAGAATCGACTATTCGTCGAGAGCAAATTGATGATTTGAATTTGGATTTTTATCATGAAATGGGTTATGGTAAAGAAAATGCTAAGGTACTAAAAATACATGAGAATGAAAATGGGATTATTGTATTTGGTAATAATCCACAACATACTGAGGTTACTGTTTTTCAAAATAAAGTTCTGAAATGGCAACGAGAAAATGGAAAGAGATAATTTAATGAAAGTAGGTGGATTTATGGGAGAAACGAGAAATCTTATGAATAGTATATGGTTTGGAAAAAAAACAATTTTAGCTAAATCAGAAATAAAAGAAAAAATTTTAAAATCTTTAACAGAAACGGAAGTTTTATTTAACTTAATAGAATTATTTAAAACGGGGGATTTTACTCAAAAACCACTATTAGTTCAATTAATGAATCAGACTAAAGATGAAGCGGTTCTGAATTTATGTATTAGAGTATTTTTATCTGTCGCAACACATGAAGACTTAAGGGATTCAAATAATCTCCGTTTTCTTAGTGAGGTAACTGAAGAAACAGTAGACACTTTTGCATCAGCAGCCACAACCTCACTTTCTCTTGAGGTAATTCCATATTTATTGGCTTTACTTGAAGAGTGGGAGGAATTCAGTGATACAGCTACTATTATAAGAGACTCTATTGATTCCTTTATTAATTTTGAAGATCAAATTGGTGAAGATGCAACTATAGATGAAATTGGAAATTTTTATTTTAAGTATTGTCAGGAGAAGGATACAAATAGTTATTATTTTCAACAGAATTTAGCTTTTCCTGGAGACTTAGCTAAAAAATTGATTCAGCGGGTTATGATTGCTGCTAATAATGAGGAGCAATTAAAAATGGAATTAATACCATCTTTATTATCAATTTGGACTGGTAAAAGAGTACCTGCTGATTACAACACTATTATTAGTGCAAGTAATTATAAAGATTTTATTGACTATATAAACGAACTTTCAAGTGAAAACTGGGAAAAGGGACAAAAATATTTTTACGGATATAAGCTTTAACTATAATCTATGGAAAATAAAATATATGTGAAGTGGATAGGAAAAAATAATAGGGTGTTTAAAATACATACTTCATGATGGTTGTACCATCATAGAGTACTATGTGCAATGATAGAATAAGAAAACGAGGTACGAGCTTAGGCGAGATGACATTTTACTGGGTGATGAATATAAACACATGGAATGGACAAAAAACTAGCGAACTCGTACAAACTCGTAAGTTTTAACGTAGTAGTTGTCATGACATGTAAAAGGTGTCATACTGTTACTACAAAACTTACAAATTTATGCTACTTAAAAACATATGAACTTAAAGCACTTGATTGTCTACAACAGGCGACAAGTGCTTTTTTATACTTTCCAAATCTTTATCTCTTTGTGTTTTGTTCTATGCTAGCGCAGCCTATCAGCTCACAAAAAGGGCCGATGCTGAGGCTGTCGCGTATGTGAAGAAAAAGAAACCCGAGGGAAAAGCGCATGCTGACCAGGTTGAGAGTGCTAAGGGTACAGGAGAAATTAAAAATGTGTATAATTCTCAAGTACCTAAATATCCATCTGGATTTAAAGGGGTACAAAATGGTACTAAGAAAGTAAATGTAAAGAACCAAGATGTATTAGGAAAGTTAAGAGAAGTAGAGTCAGGACGATGGAAGAAAATATATAAGGATGGCTATGATACTAATGGTAAAAAGATATCGATACACTATTTTCAAAGTCAATCTGGAAAAGTGTTTGATGTAAAAATTAAACCAGGTTGGAGTAATAGATAATTTTAAAATTTGGGGTGCAATCGTGGAATTAAATATTAGTATTTCAGGGAAAGAAGAAAGTGAAAGGTTAGTTTCAATAATTCAGTTAGGATTATTATCTGTTTTAGAAAAAGAAATAATAAGTATCGAAGAAGCTGAAGGGTATTTATTTAACCCGTTCACTGTTAGCAAACTTGAAAGGTATGGTTTAAGTAAAGAAGTTATAGATATAATAAAGGAAGGTTGTGAATTAGAAGATATACAGAGTTTAATGCCTGAAAAATTACTATCAAATATTATTAGGTTAAAAGAACAAATACTAAGTAACATTGCTGTTATGCCAAGCCCAGTACTACCAACAGAGAAAATTATTAAATAGATGTATATTATTGCACTTGAACTTATTGGTTCAGGGGCTTTTTAGTGGGTGGAGTGCCGAATAAACGGTTAATTATTTACAGATAAGAGATAATCCTTGTAAGCTCTATATGATGTTTTAACAAATTCTTTAGTACGTACACCACCTTTAAAACATATACCCCATTTATTTTGTTTCAATAGAAAACCCTTTTATTATGTTACGTCTCGGTGAAAGTTTGTATGAATTAGGAGAAGTTAATAAATCTAAAGAGTATTTGCTTAGGGCATATATCCTTGAGGGATATTCGATTTTTTATAGTGAAGATGATAAATATTTTGAAGTGATTAAAGATGAAATTTAGGAGGTAAATAGTAATGGCTTATGTAACAGGTGAAAAGGGTGTGTACATACAAGGATTAATGGATAAGAGTAATGAAGAGTTTGATAAGAGAAATTTAGAAGAGTCTGTTTTTTTATTGGAGCAAGCATGGGGAGAGCTTCCAGATGATAAGGTAACTTGTGACGAGAGTTTTTTAATAATATGGGGTATTTTAGATATTTCTATTTTATTAAATGATGTTGAACGGATGAAAAAATGGGTTGATAAAATATTTGTTGCAGATCCTGAAAGAGGAGATACAGGTGAACGAGAACTCTGGGCTGGCAAGGTGGCTTATGAGGTAGGGGACTTCTCTAAAGCTAGAGAGTATTTAGAAATAGCTAATGAGAAATCTAGTGGTAGATGCTTTAGTGCAGAAGATGGGAAGTATTTGAAATTTTTGAAAGACAAATAATAAACTTTCTCCAAAACAAATTCAAAAGTTAATTGAAAGAGATGTTAGTTCTTCTGATTTTTGGAAGAATAGAGAAATTAGCTGGACTAAAAGGGATAATGAGTATTTGATAAAAGGGGAAGTTTTCAGCCAATATATAAAAGTTTCGTCTAAGGAGTGAAAAATTTGAAATTATACTTTCTAAACGAGTTTTTAGGAGATATACGTAACATTAATATTGATGGTATGTGGATTAATGCTGAAATTATCGCTTCAAAAAATATAGACAAATTCGATGATTTTTTTCTAGCGATTGTTGATGAGGAAAATAATTTTGAAGAAACTAATTATAACGAAGAATGGTTAGATGATAGCAATTGGTATGTTATTGATGATGAAAATAAGAGAAAGGGTATATACATACCTGCAGTTTATCCTGATAGGGAAATTAATTGGAGGTGGAGATAATTTATAGTTAGATAGTATTGATATTTATAGAGTATAAAAAACTTTGATTGGAAATACGCTTTTCAAGGTTTTCTTTTTCTTTTTTTTTTTCAAGGTTACCTACCTAGTATTGAATTAACTGCTAATTATTTACAGAATAGAGATAACACTTTTAAACGCTATCTACTTTTTATTTTGTTAAGCAAATAATCATAATATCATCAGATACTACCATTTCTACTCTTCAAAACCATACTTTTGCTTTCTCCCTGTCTTTCACATTTTTTCGTAACTTTTACGTGCATAGAACGATGACTACTGTGAGAGGATTACTCCACCTTGAATAACTCCTCAGTGTCACCGTGAAAGTACACCAAAGAGTACATATAAAGATGGGCAGCCAAACCTTTTATTTAATGAAGAGGTTGCAAGAGATACTCATATTCAGTTAAATAGATGAGCAAATGATAGTATTGAGTGAACAAAGATTTTTTATGGATGAAAATGAAGTAATTCAAGTAATACCGCAAATTAATCAATATGTTTCTCAAGAGCAAAGTATCCAAAGTATCGAAGCTAGAAAAATTAAGTAAGTTATCCAAGGCTACAAAAAGTCATACGGAAGCGATTGCAAATCGCACGCAAACAAAACTGGATGCGCTTTTAAGGAATCCAAACAGCTTAGAAGAAAGATCGACTGGTAGGAGAAGGCTATTGGACTGCCAGTCGTCAAGGGGATGATTTGCCGAGTCACAGAAACGAAACCCCACCTGCAAACAACCGCCGATCTGTCGACCCACCTAAACCACGTACAGTCGTGGAGAAGGTTTCAAAAGCGCAGCTAGAGAGTCTGAAGAATAAAAAAGGTGCTCAGTATAAGGTCGATGGGAATCGAAAGATTGAGCGGGTTGAGAGTACTAAGGGTACGATTAAAGATGGGGTATCAAATAGAGCTATTGATAGGTACTATGAGAAAACTCAAAATATTAGAAGTGATATTAATAGGGAAGTTGAAAAAATAATAAATTCTGATGAATATAAAAATCTTTCAAATACACAAAAGAAAAAAATTGATAGAAAAGTGAAAAAATGAGTACTGCGAATGTTGCGGTAGCAGAAGTGAGTATTTTAGGTATAAAAAAAGAATTCCAAGTACACAGTCAGATTCATTCTTCTGATAGTCTAGGTAGTAATGTTGGAGATTTTAGTTATTCCAAAACAGACAGATTATTGGAAACGTATGTTGATGATGAGTTTCCGCGATTCAATGACACAGAGGCTAAGATTCTTGAGGATATTGCTTCTCAAATAAAAGATCCTAATACGAAAGGTCGAATAGATTTGTTTACAGATTTAGCTGCATGTCAAAGTTGTACAAATTTAATTATGGAATTCAGGAGAAAGTATCCAAATATAGAATTAAATGTTTATTCTGAAAATATGAGATAAGGATTGATGAGATGAATATGACAAGTTATGAATCAATAAAAAATTCTATAGTATTAGATTTTGAGGAATATATTGATGAAGAGGGGTTAAATGTAGCACAGGTGGCAGCAAAAACTTTGGAAGAAGATTGGAGAATAGTAAATGTAAGTTTATTTACTAAAACTTTATATTTTGTTTCTATTGCAATAGAGAGTTTAAAATACAAAGAAATTGCTGATTTTGTATATTCTAAATTAGATAGTTACCTAGAGAATACTAAATTTGAAGAGACTGTAGATGAGAATGATGTTGAACAATTGTTGCAAGACATTCATATTTGTAAAGAATTAATCAACAAAAATAATTATGATATTAGAGAAACTAGCGATTCTACCAAAGCAAGGGTAGAATATATCTTAAGTTTAAAAATTGATTAATATTTTATAAGTGGTTATTTCCTGATATTTACTATTAAATTCTTTTATTAATTAATTTGCTTGTAAGTTAATTTGGCTGATTTTAGTTTGTAGCGGGCTATTTTAATTATGATACTCAAATTGCGACTTCTCCAGAAAAATTTTTAAGAAAATTAGAAGAAAATGATAAATATTATTTGGGGTTACGAATTGATTAAAAAACATAACAAAACTTATACCTTGATTGGCTAAATGCCTTTCAAGGTTTCTTTATTGCGAGGGGGATACCCAGTGACGATTAGTTCATTTTTTATTCAGAAAATATGAGTAAGAGCTGTAAGCTCCATATTATGTTTTTCGAATTATATAGTACGTACAATACCTTTAAACGTATGCCTTATTTACTCTTTATTTTGTTAAGCAAATAACCATAATATCATCAGTTACCACCATTTCTATTCTCCAAAGTCATACGTTCGCTTTGTCCCTGCCTTTTAATTTTTCGCAACTTTTACGTATATTAAAACGATTACTATAGCAAGAGGATTACTCCACCTCAATTAACTCCTGAATGTCGATGTTTAACACTTTACATACCGTTTCTAAAGTAGACAGATAAACCCTGTTAATATTGTCTGAACAAAGATGGCTTATTGTATTTGGTCTTAAAGCTGTCATTCGTACTAGTTCACGTTGTGAGAGGTCGCGTTCTTTAAGAATTTCCTTCAGTTTGATTGAAATAGGCATAATATTTCCTTTCCTCTAGTTATATTACTTTACCGATACATAATAAAATTGTATCGGTAAAGGGATTGGATGTATCGCTAAAGCCTCATACAATATAAGTTTCCTGTTTATGATGGATTGAGTACAGCAAATGGAGGGAAAGGTAACTAAGTCAAATGATTAACACGCCAATTTGGAATGGAACCAGGTAGGGTTACTACCAAAGAAGTAGAAAACTACCGGGAGATAAATAAATTAACATGGCATGAATTAAATGATGGGAAAATAATGCAACTTGTACCGACAGAGATAAATAAAAGATTTGGTCATCTTGGTGGAGTAGGAGAGATAAATGCAGGAGCGTTTAAGCCGGGAGGATTTGCTAATAAATAAAAAGGAGAAATAAGATGAAAATAAATGATGCGGTTTTTGGTGAGCTTGAATATGATTTGCTTTGGTCTAAGGATACTAGCATTGTCTTTTTAGGCCATGAAGTTGAGATAGCGCTAATGGTAAAAGGTGCTGAGGATGGTAAGTTTGATAAGGAACAATATGCAGCATATACTTCACTTATGCAAAATTGGGAACAGTTACAACAAAGCCTTTTGCAATCCATATTAGACTACTACAAACAAGAGCGTCAGGATCTAGGTTATGATATTGAAGTAAATGAAAACTATCCATTAGTTGAAACAACTAATGAAATATCAGAGATGATAAGTTTAGATGGAATAGTTGTTCCCTATGTAGGTTCTTTTGAAGGTCGAGATATTGGACTTACATTTAATTGTACATGGGATATAGAAAATGGGCTAGGGATTCGTTTATTAAATGAAAAAGTAGCTGAAGTAGGTTACCAGGATGTTGCAATTTAAAATGGGCTGTTAAAAAGTAAAAACTCATGATGGTTCTACCGTCAGGGAGTACTGTGTGTAATGATAGAATAGAAAAACGGAGTACGAGCTTAGGCGAGATGACAATTTATTTACAAGGACCACTTATGGATACCATAAGCAACAAACACACGAGGTTAAACAAGCTAAAGGGTTTAAACGTTACGCTTGCCATGTGGTAAAAAAGATATCATACTGTCAATACTAAACTAACTTATAAAACTTGAAAATATTAATAAACGTAGAAATTTTATAAACTTAAAGCACTTGATTGTCAATTATGACAACGAGTGCTTTTTTTGTGTTTTAGCGCAGAAGTAAGTTGGTATAAGGGTTGTATTCTTTTTTTAGTGGTCGTAAAGTGCGTTTTAAAGGGTTTACGTTACGAACATGTTATCCGGACCGTATAAAAGCCAAAAAAGAGGCATCCATTGAGAAAAACCGGTTAGCGGAAGAGGCGAAAAGAAGAGAAGAGAAGAGTTAGGGTTCTTTGCGCCGTTTGCGGATGCATAGGATGATTAAGCACAAAACAGCCTACAAATTACCGATAGTGCAAGAAAAAGAAGTAGTTTAATAGGGTGGTAACATGGTTGATTTTTTTATTTATAAGAAAATACCATAACCAAGCATAAGGTTCAAAATGGACTGCACAGATAAAAATCGGAAATTAACAGCTAAAATTAGATGGAACATGGACAAAAAATCAATCTTTAAATGGGGTTCATATTCCGATAGAAGGGAAAAAATATGGATATGAATGAAATTAAGAATCTACCTGATAGAATACCAACTGAAACACTAATATCAATGTTTCAAAATGTATTAGATCAATTTAGAAATAATAAAATTCCAAAAAATATTTTTTTATTAATGCTTAGTCAACTAACAGACAGGCAAGTTATGACATACGAGTTATTAAGAAGTGATATAAGAAATGATATTGATAGAACTCTCTCTAAATTATGGAATACAGATTCCTATGATGAAGTAGATATTATTCTTTCTATTGTAGTAAATCTCGGTCTGGAAATTTGCTTCAATAAAATAAAAGAATCACTGGAACAGTATAAGGATATAGATACATCAATCCTAGATGAAATAAAGGAAACAATAGATGAAGTAGGTGAGAATATCTCTAATCCGTATGATAGTTTGGAAAAATTTAAATAGTCTGTTGCGCTTTTTAAAAAAATGAAATAGAAGCAGTATTGGTTAATGTTAATGAAGTATTTAGTTACTTAAATGAAATCATGGAGTTAACAAAGTTTTTAGTTGGATATGGAGATTTTATTCTAGTTGCAGAAGATGAAATTCAGCCGGGTGGTAAAAAGAGTGGGCCTGCCACGATACTTACAGATCCTACTAATACGGGAACGAAATTTCGTATTCATGCAACACCAGGAGAAGGTACACTGTATTTCAGGGTGCAAAATAATGGTGGAAACTATTTAAACCAAACGAGTGGTTTCCCTTCAAATGCGACTAAAAAAGAATTAGGAACTCGTGAAAAAATGGTTGAAATGCTTAAACTACTAGGTGAAGAAGCAGCATCAATGAAATAAAGATATTTTAGGAGGTTTCGATGGATAATAAGGAAAAAGTAATAAAAATCTATGATTTAATTAAGAATGGTGATATAGAACAAGCAAAAGAGATAATTATTACTAACAAAAGTTTACTTAATTTTGTAACACCTTTTGGAACGTGGCTACATGTTGCGACTAGAGCTGGTGAACTGGATATGATAAAATTTCTAGTTAAATCTGGTATGGATATTAACATAAACGAAGGTGTACCAAAGTCAGCGCCTATTGCACATGCGGCTAGTGAAGGTGAAATTAATATTGTAGAGTACTTATTTGATAAGGGTGCAATATTAGATGTTGGTGACCCGAATAGGAATCCTTTATTCTCAGCGATTTATGGTGGGCATCTTGATGTTGTAAAGTATCTTATTCAGAATGGTATTGACATTACTGTTAAGTATACAGGAGATACTATGAAAGATATGGGAGCTTATGAATTTGCTATTGAAAGAGGACAAGTAGAAATTGCTGAATATTTGAAGCAGAAGATGGATGAAAAAGAATAAAAAAACAAATTTTCCCCATTTTCCTTATGTTCCAAGAAAATAAATATTAAGTAGGTGAGATACTTGAGTAATTTGTTGTATCATGCATATTTGCCTGAAAATCACAAACATCATGTTTCTCTGGAAGAAATCATGAGTGGTGGCATTAAATATTCTACTAAGTCAAATAATAGATATAGTAATGGTGGCAGAGTGAAATTTGAGATAACAGAACTATTAAGACCTTCCAATACACCTGATTGGCTTAACTTTAAAGAAGCAATAGGTGTTGATATAACCAATCGTTTTTCCAAATCGTTTTGCTTTCCTATATTTACGGGTAAAATCCTAGTATTTGATGGTGATATTTCCCTTTCGATCTATGACCAAGCATTCTATGAGGATTTTAAAGACTTTGATGAGGAAGCTTTAAATTTTGATACTGGAGAAACTATTGAATATTGGATTAAACAATACTGGAAAAGTATGATGACACTTGAAGACTATTTGATAAAGAAACCCTATTCAAAGCCACAAGTGTTACTTTTTGAATCTGTACCAAAAGAAATTATTCAAGTATGTGAAGAGTAGACTTGTAAACCTTAATTGGCTATAGCCTTTCAAGGTTTTTTTGACATTTAAATTAAAAACTCATGATGGTAAGGAAAGGCATTGGCAGGTTCATGATAAAAGAATAAAAGACTACCATACATACTACTCGATCTATATTTGCATAAGAGAATGACAAAGTTCGTCGCGACAAAAAATGGGTAAAATAAAATGGAGTCAATATACTACCTTGACTTATAAAATTTGGATCGTATTTTAATAGTGCAGCTGTAGACATAACAAGGATAGATGGTAAAAAACTAAAATAACATTTGGTTATAATGGAGCTAGAAAAGGACAATTCAATCAAAGTGTAATGGTTTTCGTCAATATAACTTTTGAATAAATAGGGAGGATACTTATGCAGAATTTATCGGATGCATGGGATGATTTATCAGGTGGTGTTCAGAATGGAAAGATTCAAACAATGATGACAACTTCTTCAAAAAACTTTTTAAAACTGCAATAATAAGGGTATAGGGAGGTAATTATGCCTAGAGCTAGAATTAATGAAATGAAATATCATGGATATGAGAGGCTCTACTTATTGGAGTTGAAAGAATCAAATAGTAAAGTCTGGGCGTATGGTTTAGAACATGATAATTATGTTGAGAGTGGATTTGAAATTATGGAAAAAACAATTGAAAAAGAATGTGATTTTTCAATAGAGTGGGTTAATAAAATTAAGGTAGCTAGCTTTGATGATGACGAAATTATCCAAGGTAAACTAGGCTCATCTCACACAGTTTGCAATGTTACTATTTCAAAAGTAATAGACTTAGACTTATTTGAATTTTTTAGTGAAAGATTAGGAACAGTTGTCGTAGAGCTTGAAAATGACGTTGATTTCTTGGAAGTTGAAAGTAAAGTTTCATTTACAGGAAACCTGCGTGTGGATTTTATTTAAATTCTATCTACCAGATGAATGATTATATAGGTGGTTGTCTTATGACAACCGCTTTTTTATTGTTAGAGTTTAAGATTACAACATAGAGTGCGGATGAAGCTCTTTTATCTTCTAAAGGGAGATTTATAGATTTAAAATTAGAGTCTGATTATGCTAAATATCTTACACGTAAAGCAAAAGAGGGAAAACCTCAAAGAGATAGGATAGGATGGAAAGAAGCAAGAGATTATTGGTTAAATGATTCTCCTATGTCACGGGGTAATACATTTAATAAAAAATCGGTTTTCAAAGATTGGTATTCTTGAATGAAGTACATTTAAGTGATGGGAAGCGATTAGATTCTTATGATCCTGTAAAAGGAGAAATAATATCTAGAAAAGCTGCAAGTTTAGAAGATATAGATTGATCTGCATTTGAAAGTTACTTAAAAGAAATTTGTGTTATTGGTGGAAATGGATTGAATTATAGACAAAGAAAACAGATTAGATTAGAAGCTATAGAGAAAGGTTTAATATTAGATGTTCCGTTTGAAGATGGAACAAAATACCATAATTTTTCTAAAGTGAAGGGAGTAATAGAAAAGATTGACTATCTACCAGAGGAATTTTGGAGGGGGACGGATAGAGAACAGTTTAATTGGGTAGATAGTAGAATTGAAGGCGGAAGGCCTAAGGGAATGACGTGGCATCATTCTGAAATTGATGGAAAGATGGAGTTGGTTCCATTTGGTATTCACAATATTATAAATCGTAAAGATGGACGAAGCTCTCGACATTGGGCACATATAGGTAAGAGACGGGGAGGAATTAATAATGAGAATAGATGAAAAAACTAGTATTAAACCTTTTCCGAGTGATGAAAGAATAGCTTGGTTCGAACAATCATATAGTATTAAATTACCACAGTCATATATTGATTTTTTAAAAAGGTATAATGGGTCTACACCTATTACTAATGTATTGAAGTTTGATAGGCAGGAATATGTAATAGAAAGGTTTTTATGTTTATTGGATAATCCCAAAGAACATTTAGAAGATGGATGGTATGACTTAACATCTGTTTTAACGCAATTAGATGGTAGGCTTATTGATGATGAAGAATTAATTGGTATGAATGTTATACCAATAGCTGCTATGTTTGCTGGGGATTTTATTTGTTTAGATTTTAGAAATAGTGTGGATCCTGAAATTGTTATCTGGGATCATGAAGAATCGGAAGAATTAGAGCCAGTAACGACAGTGGTTGCGAGTGATTTTGAAGAATTTCTAGCTATGTTATCATGACAACTAAATAGAATTAGTTATAAGGTATTATTTGTCGTGAGACACAAAAGGTGTCATACCGTTTTAACGACGTAATAAAATGTACAAATTTAGAACCAACCATGAAAGCGTAGAAAATTAATGAACATCAAGCACTTGATTGTCAATGATGGCAACGAGTGCTTTTTGCGTTTTAACGCAGAAGTAAGTTGGTATACGTATAATTTTATAAGTGTATTAAGTGCTAAATTTTATAGACTGTAATTGGCTTTGTAAAGTGTACGATGCTACTAGAGAAAAACTATTGTAAAATTAAGGGTTATATTCTTTATTTGACAATCAAAATGAAACCCCGCCGGCAAACAACCGTCGATCTGTCCATCCACCTAAACCAGTCGTAGAGAAGGTTTCAAAAGCGCAGCTAGAGAGTGTGAAGAAAAAAAGCGCGCAGTATAAGGTTGATGGGAATCGAAAGGTTGAGCGGATTGATAAGGGTACGGTTACTAAGGATGTAGACAAAAGCGATTATGGAGCTTATTTGAAAAAATATAGGAGATCCTCAAAAGATATGTATGATCAGCGTGCGCATCATATTGTATTTAAAAGGGAAATGGAAAAGCCTAAAATAAATTAGTTGAAAAAAGGAACATGATATTGACCTGATTTTAAAACTTAAAAATATTATTTGGTCTCCTAATAGCTGGTATTAAAGCGCTTAGAAATGTTTTTGATCACCTAAAAAAAGCAGGGGATGCTAGTGGAGAGAGATGATATATTGGAAATGCTTAATAAACTTGGAGATATTGTCAAAAGGAGGAAGTAATTAAGATGGATAGTAAGCAGGTTGCAAAAGAAATCCGATCATCTATAAAAAATGGCAATGTTGAAAAGGCGGCTGAATTAATTGGTTCTAATATAGAACTTTTAAATATGATGACACCTTTTGGGACATGGCTTCACGTTGCTGCTTCTAGAGGGAAGTTGGATGTAGTAAAAAAACTAGTAGAACTTGGGTCAAATATAAATACGTTAGGTGGCATGTATGGGGGTGGAGCATTAAACGAAGCTGCTTCTGAAGGGCATATTGATATAGTAAGATATTTATTGTCATATGGAGCCAATATGGACACAAATGAGCCGGAAAGGAATCCATTGTTTGGTGCAATTAGTAACGGGCATGTGAATATTGCGAGACTGTTAATTGAGAGTGGGATAGATACAAACGTTAAATATAGTGGCGAATCCATGAAAGATATCGATGCATTAACCTTTGCAAGGGAACAGGGTCAACTAGAAATTGTAAAGTTATTAGAGAACCAAAGAGAATTGAGGACTACTATAACCGAAGTAAATGATAATAATCAAGATGATCATGATGAAATTTTAGAGCATGTGACTAAATACTTTGGAACTATCCAAGATACGATAATTGAGATTGTTCCTGGTAGTAAAGTTTCAGTTAATATCCATATAATTTCTCCATCAATGAATAAAGATTTTGTAACTCTGGTAACTACAGGTATGAGTGATGTATCTATGGGTTATTCAAATGAAGAAAGCGAGTTCAAATATGCAGAATTGTTATTGAAATTGCCTTCGAGTTGGGTAGTTGGGAAAGAGAATATGGAGGACAAAAACTATTATTGGCCTCTTGAATGGTTAAGGAAAGTAGCTCATATTCCACATATCTATGATGGATGGCTTGCTGAAGGGGTTATTCTTCCCAATGGAGAACCCCCACAGCCATTTGCATTGAATACAAAATTGTCATGTATAATGGTATGTCATCCTAGAGAATTCGGACTAGATAACGTTCAAGTTGAGCAAGGAGATATCACTATTTATACACTTGTTCCTATTTATGAAGAAGAAAGAAATCTGGCGTTAGAAAAGGGTTATGAGTACCTGCTTAAAAAAATGAATGAGAAAGGTATCTCAGATGTTTTAGATATAAACAGGATAAATGTTGGTTTATAGTAAGAATGATAGATATTATTTAACGTAATAATGCGACGTTAGACAGACTGATTATAGTCAGATAACACTGTAATTATTCTGTTTTTTTTGTTCATTTAACTTAGTGCTTGCTTGTTTTACTAGAGTAGCAGCATGCTTTTTTGATGTTAGAACGAAAAGTGAAAAGAAAATTATAAGTTTATAAGTCTACTCAGGGTACGTGTGAAACTCCTAAAGGTTATTATCAAGATGTAAATAGGAAATTAAACCAGTTGATGGGGGGTACGCAAGTAGTAAAGAAGTGGGTTTACCTGAACCAAGTGGCATAACAAAACGCTCCAAAACGGGTAAAGAAGTAATGGAAAGAATGCAAAATGAAATTCCACCAAAAATCAGTACAACACGTGATGGTGAAATAGAATTTATGGCAAGTGATAATAAATGGTATCCAATAGATCAAGTAGAGATGGCTCGTTTAACAGGTGCAGTTTCGTGGTGGAAAAGTACAGGAAGATATTATGGAGCGAAGTCCCCAGAAGTTAGAGAATGGATGTTAGACTTCAATAAATATGTATTAGATCATTATAGGTTAAATCGATCCGCAGGTGCAAAGTTAGATGAAACCTACTTGTCACCAAATAAATGATTATTGGGAGGGATTTATATTGGAACTCAACGATCAAGTGTATGATCGAATTGTGAAATTGTGTAACGAGGGAAATGCTTTTATTGAAAAAGGGCAAGATGATAAGGCAATAGAGAGTTATATAGCTGCTCTGGATTTGGTTCCGTTGTCAAAGACTGATTGGGAAACAAGTACATGGATCTATACAGCATTAGGAGATACTTATTTTTTAAATCGTGAGTATGAGAAAGCAAAAAGTAATTTATATCATGCACTAAATTGTCCGGATGGTATTTCAAATCCATTTATTTTACTGAGACTTGGAGAGAGTTTATTTGAGTGTGGAGAGCTTAATAAGGCTAAAGAGTATTTGTTAAGAGCTTATATTTTAGAAGGGTATAAACTCTATTATGATGAGGATGAAAAGTATTTTGAATTGATTAAGGATATGATTTGAGGAGGATAAATATGGCTATTTTACAATCACCTATAAAAGAAGAATTTGAAAGTCTATTGGAAAAAAGTAATGAACAATTTAATGACGGTAACTATAATGATTCTATTGTGTTATTAGAAGAGGTATGGGATATAATACCTAATCCTAAAGGTATTTATTGTGAAGAGAGTTGCCATTTAGTTAAGGATATTATCTCTACTTGTTTTATGGTAAATGATTTAAAAAAAGCAAAGGAGTGGGCATATAACATATTTTTAACTGGATTTGCACGTATAGATTCCGGTGACAAGGAATTTATTGCAGGGAAAGTTGCTTTTGAATCCGATGATTTAGAAACCGCAAAAGAATTTTTTAGCATTGCCAATACAAAATCAGAAGGTAGATGTTTTGTGAATCCGAAGAATACTAAGTATCTTAAATTTTTGAAAAGTTAAATGCTTAGCTCCGTAAAAGGAATTTAAAGATAGATTTAGTGAATTATAAAGGTTACAGCATTTACATACAGGAGTGACAAAGTATGGTCTGTAATTAATTTTACAAACAAGTGCTTCGAATTTTATCACTCATGTAGTACATTCGGGTAAAAAATTAAAATCAGCTGGTATGGTGATGCCAACCTGTCCATATTGTAATTTTATTACTGAAGGATTTGAATTTAGTTCAGAGGTGAAAAAGATTGGAAAGTCAAATTGATATATCAAGTAAAGAATATGTTATAGAACATGGAACTGACTTTGACGGAAATTTATGGTTTACATCTTATAGTGATGAAGTTTTAGATAACCCAGAAGACGAGAACGGTAAACCTTTTACCGGTTTAGCTTACGAATTATATGACAATGGTAATTTGATATATTATGCAAATTATATAAAGGGTTTTATCGAGGGTGAGTTAATAGAATTCTATAAAAATGGAAATTTAAAATCAGTGAAAAATTTGATTCATGGACAAAGTAATGGTGCGGAAAAAATCTGGTATGAAAGTGGAGAATTAAAATTTGAAGGAAAATATAAATTTGGGATAGCTCTCTATTATACAGAATGGGATGAAGAAGGTCGTATCACAAAGCAAAAAATTTCCCCTACAGAAACAGATTTAAAATTGATTAAATCCGTTTCTAAAAATGAGGAGTTATAATATGGAATATAGTGGAATGGCTTCAGTATGGTTTGGAGTTTCTAAATCGTTTGAAAATCTTAAGGAGTATGTTGATATAGAATATACGGAAGATGGAGATTCAATAGACTCAAAGTTTGGCACAAACTTTGAATTTGGTTATTATGATGAAGATAACATTGAAATTTGTTTTTATGAAAATCCTAAAAATAATGTAGACTATATTTTAAATGATTTTTCTTATAGCGAACTAATTATTCCTAAAATAAAAGAGTTAATAAATGGCGATAAATTAGCATACAGTATTAATTCTGTTATTGTACTCTATGATTTTCAATACAATGAAGCGAAAAGTGGAGATGAATCCGAAAATATAGAAATTAAATTTATTGGTACTGTACCATACAAATAGCTCATCTAAGTTCGGTAGCTTAAACGTACTATTTGTCATGAAATACAAACGATTTCATGTCCTCAGTATTAAAATTGTACGTACAAATTTAAAGCGACTAGTGACTTGAAAACTTAGAAAACATGTGAACTTGAAGCACTTTATTGTCGACTAAAGGCAACGAGTGCTTTTTACTTTAAGGTTTAGGGTATGAGTAAAGGTACTCGAACTTAAAAATGAAACCGACCAATGAAAGAACTGCAGCATATAAAAAAACTATGACAAAAGCAGTTAGATAGTTACCCCTTTATAGCAGGAACCCTAATAAACTAAGAAATTTTTTAGGGAAAGTAGTAGATGGTTATACAGGAATTACTACTCATTATACATTTACATCTAAGAAAAAGAGGGGGAACTCATAAAGTCAAGTATGATAAAGAGGGTTACACCGTTTTTAAATTCAAAATATAAAGAATTTTGATTAGAGTCATATATATAGATCCTGAATTAGCACCGTTTAAATATCTCTCGCGAAAATTATATGACGATATAATGAAAGATCCAAACCCAGCAAAATAATTCAGTCAAACAGAGATTGAGTTATTCAAGTTAGGGAAGAAGGCAAAATCAATCACATTACATCATTAAGAGGCTAGTAAAATGCAACTTGCTGATTACGACGAACATCAGGTTGCGGGTCATACAGATGGTAGCGTAATTTGGGATAGTAGAGATGACGGCTGAACAGGTAAACAGAAGAATATTGTTTTGGGGATGATAAAATGAGCAGAGTAACTTGGTTATTTACGGACGGAGCGATAGCTGAGCAAGTAATTATTGCTGTGGAAAATTCATTTGGTATCAGATTTCCAGATGATTACCGTGAATGCATCAAAAAAATAACGGCGGTTATCCTGATCCAAATATTTATGATATTGATAATGATGAGGGTGGAGCAGTCTTTGATTGTCTATTAAGTTTTACAAGCAAAGATGCAAATATAGAAATTGTTTCTTGCATTCTTGGTGGTCATGATTGTAAGGCAGCACTACTAGAAAAAGAACTTCCTGATGCAGAAGTAAGTTATAGTGTTGAGTATGAGGACGAACCTTCAAGAGATCGGGGAAATGCTGAATCAGCTAAAGGGCTTAAAAGTCAAAGGAGTGAAAGTATGGATTTTGACATCCGAGAGATACGAGAATATTATGACTCAGAAACAAGAGACTATGATTTTAATGACTTAGTTAATTTAGGGATAAGTGTTGAAAATGCTGATTTTATGATCAATATTGGAGTACCAAAAGAATTTGGCGATTTTACATTCTATGATTTCCCGAACTTCGGAAAAATAGTAATTAAAGAAGGGGAATTTATCAAAGTAGGTCATTGTGCGCCGAATGAATATGGACTTTACTTAAAAGAAGGGAGCGATGAGCTTTTCACTAGTTCTTCCTTACACGATCCTTTCATTTATACACTTAATCAGAACTTAAGAACGTTCTTCTTGTTTCATTTGATTAGGCAGGAACTATCAATGGAAATGAAAAAAGAAGGTGTATTTACTTCATATGACTACGCTGTTGAGTTAAGGAAGGTGTATGAGCAAATTGACCCCATAGCAATGGAGGAAGTAGAAGGATATTGGTCACATTTGATAGAAGACTATGAAACTGGATTATGAAACCCTATGAATTGCGTGATAGAGTCTAGAGTTATCCTTTAGAAGCTGCTAGTGTATGGTTCAACCGTAATATTTCAGTGATAATATCACGGTTTACCTTGTTTTTAGGATGAAAGCGTTAGGTAAATGACGTCAGAAGGAGTAAAGTATGAAAATAGAAATACTCAATGATTCCTACTATACAGGATTTGAGGGCGAGCCTAAATATTCACTATTTCTGACCTTGAATGAAATATGCCTTTCAAGTTTTTTTAGTATCAAATAAATGGTTACCATTCAATTACATATAGACACATTATTCATGTATAAAAAGACAAAGGAAGATGGGGTGTAAGTGGAAAATTTAGAGATTATATTTACTGATTTTAATAAGGGGAAAATTGATAAATTAATTTATGAAGAGCTTAAATTATCTACATTAAAACTTAAATCATCACATTTTTATGATAATATTTCAGAAAAAGATTTGGATTTTTCTGAAGTGAAAAACATAGAAGAAGTTTTATCACCGAAAGGTACAGGAAATATATTTTTAGAGGAATTGAAGTTAGGTATCTTATTAAAAAATGTAGTAATAGTTTTCTCATTTGATGAACAATATGGTGACATCGTATTTAACTTTCCTAAAAACGAAATATTAACGGATGAGACACACGATCATAAGTTAAGGTTGAAACAGTTGGTCTATTTTCTAGTGAACTTGAAAAAAAATTATGATATTCCAAAAATTATAATTGGTTATGAACCTGCAACTGATAAAGATACTTTGTTGATAGAAATTAATAAGGTAGCTAATTATGATGAAGAAATAGAAAAAATACTTTCTTAGATTTTTTAGTTCAGTGATAGAGTACCTAAATGTCGGCCTATAGCGTGAATAAGCTGAAGAGGTAGAGTAGGTGAATTAATATGAATAAATACAAAGAATTTATTAAAACAATGAAACGCGAACATTTAAATAACGCGGCAGTTATTGATGTTTTAAACATATATGTAAATGGACATAATTTCGTAAAACGTTTAGAAGATTTTAATAATAAAAAGGGGGAGCGTCGAGAATATAACGGAGTAATTTATTCAGATGAATATGAAAAAGATGATGAATCTTATTTTGGACAAAATAAGGTCTTATTTTATTCTGGGGATAGCGATGATGACTGTGATATTGTGAGCTATAGTGAATTATACCAATATCTGCGTGCTGCATGTAAATTTTACATAGAGAAAAACTTTGAAAAGAAAGAGATCATTGAAGAACTGTTGATGAAGCTTAAAAACACATATGCTTATTGAGTAAGTAATAGTAAAAGCGTTTCTGAATTAATCCAGAAACGCTTTTTTTCTTGCGAATGATAAAAAATGGCTAGACAAATTACAAAAACAGCTTGAACATTATGGTAAACATACGTCATATATACTTCATCATAAACAGCCTATAGATAGAGGTTGAGAAATATACAATCTTAATCATTTAATTATTACTTCACCAAAGAAGAAAAATGTGTCCTAGAGAAGGTATGATTTTCTTATGAGATAATAAAAAATGCATTGTACATAAAGATAAATCACTAATGAAAGCAAAATAATAGCAGATGAGTAGGAGCGCGTGAAGGTAATAAAATAGTTAATAAAGGGATGAAGGACGTAAGACTAACTGGCAGCAGGACAGAACAAGACATAAGAAAGTAATAGAAATTTAAGTTATATGACTGATTAGCAATTAGTTGTGTTTACTAATAAATTAGGAGACGGATAGCAATGAGTTTTGAAACAGAATTAAATGAGTTATATAAAGAAATTGCACAGCAGGTTGATGATATGATTCCAACTGAATGGAATAATGTTTATTTTAATGGTGAAGTGAAGGAGGGAGAAGGAGGAGTTTTTTTCTTTTTTACGCCCAAAGGTGAGGACCAACATATCTTTTCACATTACATTCCAAAAATATATAGTATAGATAAGAGAGCTTATAATAAAGAACTACATAAATTGTTTCAACTCACTACCCAACTTCAAAAAGTTTTTACTAATTATCACCAAGATCCCTGGTTTTCAGTGACATTCATCTTAAATGATACCGGTAAATTAAATGTCCATTTTGATTATACAAATTGGCATGATAGTGAATTTGGGCCAACAGATAGAATTAAGTATTTTGAGTATAAATACATAAGTCAAAACAAAGAACAGCTAGATTTAATGGAGAGAATGAAGAAATTTGAAGAGAAGAGTATTTGAAGTAGGAAGAAAATAGCTACTTTTGAGTGATTTACCTGCAACTTTAATTGGTTAAATGCCTTTCAAGATTTTTTGGTAGAACTGAATGAGATGATAAAGTATCTAAAATTCTCTGTTTTAGTAAATAGAGGAGGAAAGTGAATGTACGAAAAAGTAGATGCAGAATTGTCTGAAAATGGCACAGATAATTATTTTTATGATGATGAATTTATGTATGTGCAAGAATTGATGAGTGAGTTTACTACTATTGATTGGGAGAATTTAATTCGAGGATTAAAAGATAGAGATGATAACTATAAAATTAGATTAGCCTACTGTATAGAAGAAGATAACGGAGTATATGGATTTAATTTATTATTAGATTTACTTAATGAGAGTGATGAAGTGGCTGAATATGCAATAGATTCTTTACGTTCTTTTGATGGTGAAGAGTATAAAAAAATAATTGCTTCTAATAAGCAAATAAAGGAAAAAGTAGAGGAATTACTGAAAAATGCTAGTTTACCTATTGAAAGGATTTTAAAAACATTTTTACAACAAAACAAATTATAAACTTTCGTAAATATTATTAAACTTAAATTAAAGATAGGAATATAAAAAATATTGAGAAAAATAAAAATTAACACAGCACGAATTGAATGATGTTAAAACAATACAACTTGTACAATCAGTAAAACTAGATATGTAAAAAATGTTGATAGTGAATACTTGTTTAGTAAAGGTAAACAAATTGGTAAAGAAGGATATAGACAACATTTTTGTGCAGCAATTAGATGAAACTTTATGTACAGTAGGAATAGGGGGGAATTATGGAGAATATAGCAATCAATAATTTACCAAAAGAAGTTAAAGTATGCTTTGTTTTAGCAGTTGCTGAGAGAATATTTTCTGTAATTCGCAAGGATGATGAACGATATTCAGATGGAAGAGAAGCTTTGGATAGATGTTGGTTATGGGTTGAATCACATGCTGTTACTGGAGATGCACTATATGAGCTTATTGATCGCGCAGACTTTACGGGGATTTCAGAATTTGCCGAGGAGGAACTAGATTTGAATGTGGCTAAAGTGTGGTCGTTATTAGTTGATGCGGTCGCTTATACTTCTTGGGAAGCCTATAAAAATGAGAACGCAAAATATTTACCGCAGTCATTAGAAAGTATCTCAATCAATAGTATTTCAATTTTCTTACATAGCGCAGTGGAAACCAGCTTTATTACGGTAGAAGAAATTGAACAAATGGCAGCCGTTATGACTAATTATCGGAGTGAAAATACTGAAATCCCAACAAGACGAGAAGATTTTATCAATATATTTTAAGTGGGGATTGAATGCCATAAATGAAAAACACCTGATCAGAAAAAGGAGTTATTTAATAGAAAAAAGAAAAAATGATTATAAATAACTTTTATATTCTACACCGTATAACTAATCTATTGCCCACTTCTAGGCCACTATTTAGAAAAATCCTGCACAATTTTCTTTCATAACGACATCCTTATCATTAAATTTTTATATGTCGTATACCTTAATTTGCTCTTGCTTTGCAGCTTTTTTAATACTGAAAATAAGATTATTCCAGGGCATGGCTGCTTGTATAACGAATGAAGACTAATCTAATTGAAAAGATTAACATCTAAAGATATCTTTAAGCGATTGACAGGAAACCAGTTCATAAGACATGAGAGAAGGCGGTGTATGAATGACACAAGAAAATGAAGGAAAACAAGATACGCTCATGTTGGATGTGAGTGTCGTTCAAAATTCAACGGAATTTTATCGTTTGTTAAAAGAATACCTTGAATTACCCTGTTTCTATGGAATGAACTGGGATGCAATTACTGGACTAATTGAATTACCTGAAACTTTGATTTTTAGAGGGTGGAGAAACATTGAAGAAAAATTACCAAGAGATTCGCACATCTTTATTAACCTCTTAAATGATTTTAACGAACAATATCCACATCGGAAATATAAAGTCGTTTATCAGTAATATGTGGAGTGCAAATTAAAGTCATTGATGTTGGGAGGATGAATACAGTGACGAGGATTCATGATGAATTGTTTGGAGAACTTGAATATGAAAAAAAATTTTGGCGAGGCGAAATGACTATTAAAATGTTTAATGTGGAGAGAAAAATATGGTTGAGTGTTGATGGACATGAAGACGCTGATTTTTCAAATGTACAAAGAGATGCTTTTCGTAATTTTGTTCAAAGTATGAACTATATTATAAGCGAGGCCGAGAAGGAAGTTTATGCGTACTATAATGAGAATGTCGATGAATATAGAGAAATATTAGAAGAGGAATTACAAGAAAATAAAATTGCTCCTAAGATAGATTTTTTAACTAGATTAGCAGAATTAGTAAAGCCTACTGAATTAATTGTAAGAAGAGTAAGGAAGAATGGTAAGAGAAGATTGGGGTTATTGTGCGATGTGTCTTGGGAAATGGAGGATGGATTGGGTATAAAAATTGAAGATGAAGTTGTAGAAGAGGTAGGATATCAAGATATAGTTCTATAAATGTATAAAAAAATGGAGGGGGGAAATCAAAGCTAGTACTTGATTCAGAATCTAAGTATCAAGTGCTTTTTTTCATATCATGGAATTAGTTGAGCACCGCGAAAAATAGTTGGTAATAGAACTAGTTAATTAGAAGCGACTTAATTAACTAGTTAAATGAAGGAAAAAAACAAGTACAGATTAGTGATACAACATAAGTGAGGAGGTTACGGAAATGAATTTTGAAACTGAACTAAATGAACTGTATAGACAGATCGTTCAACAAATTGATGATATAATCCCAATTAAATGGAGCAATCTTTATTTGAATAGTGAAGTAAAGGATAAAAATGGCGGTGTCTTCTTCTTTTTTACGCCTATTGACAGCAATGAATCAGTGTATTCTCATGATATCCCATATATGTATCTAATAGAGGAAAGTGTCTATGACAAGGAACTTCATAAATTGTTTGAATTAACAGCTAAATTGCAGCAGATATTTATTGATAATGACCAACAACCTTGGTTTTCTGTGACACTATTACTTAATTCAGTAGGAAAACTAACAATCCATTTTGATTATACAAATTGGTACGAAAGTGAATTTGGTCCAACAGATCGAATTGACTATTTTGAGTATAAATACATAAGTAAAAACAAAGAACAACTAGATTTAATGGAGAGAATGAAGAAATTTGAAGAACAGAAAAAACCGAACTAACCGAATCTAAACGATGAAGTGATGATGAGAAAGGTGAAAATAATGTTCAACATTAGTTTTAAAATATTTGAAAATGATGGGGCAGTGGAAAAGGAGATCAATGGGGCAGATGGGTATTTCCAATTTGAAATTTGTGATGAAACCTACGGTATATTAATCACTGAAAATATTGATGAGTTTTCAGTTTCTATTTATTGGTGGTTGAATTATTTTTTAGAAGCAGTATTGATTTTGAAAACTGAAAATTATGTTTTAATCAGTGATATTGAAAAGCCTAAGATTTGGATTGAACTGTTAAAAGAAAAAAGTTTAGTGAACATGAGTAAAGTTACGGCTGATAAACCTGAAGGAAGTGGAGCAATCGAAACAAAGGAAATGCCAAATTTAATCCACCAGTATTGGAAAGATAAACGAATTAGTTATGAGATCCTTAAAACGGAAGTAGTAAATAAAACTAAGTTATACATTGAAGAGTTAAAGGTATTAAACAATGAACTAAATAAAGATATTTTGCATTTGGAAAGTTTAATAGTAGAAGTTGAAAAATAAATTCTTTCATAGCTGTAGTCATGCAGGAACAGCGCAAATGTGTTGGCCAGTACCTTATCCATGGAATACGGAATGTGAAGGTTTACTAGTGTGGATGAATATTTCTTCACTACCGATACCAGTGGAGTTTTGTCCCAACGGTCCTTTAGCTTTAGGAGCTAAAACATATTTTGGTGGTCGTATATTGGACATGTTTGGTAAAGATTTATTGTTAAATAGTCCAGGTGTTGTATCAGAATTGTCTTGGGGCGGTATTTGCATAGATCTTTTAAAGGATCCTTTGAGTGCTGATAGTGATACATTGCTTGATAATTGGTTACACTCAAAAATATTTAGAGACGGCTCAAGTAATAGCTATACCGAGTTTTGATGAGGATCGGATTGGTGTATCTTATTCTCCAAATGTCGTTTGGGAAAACGATCTTAAAAGGTAAACCAAAGGAAGAGATAAGGGAATTATGTTCTAATGGGCTGTAAGGAGTAATAGCAAAGGATGAGGTGTTATATTGTCTTCTAACAAACTAGGAGAACCTGTTTTTCAATTCTTGGCTGGAAATTTTCATCAAGATATTGACTCACCAGAACAGGCTCTATAACAACTGTTAACAGAGGGAAGTAAAGAGTATTTGGAATCTGCTATTGTCTTTTTAACAGATTTTATTGACGGTGAATGTTCAGAGATAGAAAAGAATGAATACATTCAGTCTTGTGCAGATGGCGTGTATTTTCCCGCTGGTTTAGAACCAATTCAGTGGTTATGTCAGGTTATTGAGCAAATAAGAAAATCTCTTCACACAAAATAATATCATGATAAAACTTTTCAAGTTTTTAATCTAGCTCTAATTAAAGCACACACTATTATTAGACAAATGTACAAGTAATAAGGGGGCATAAGCTGAAATAATTTCATTGAATAAATGCTTATGGTCACTTTTCCAATGACTTTAAGTCAGCGAAAAGTGAAGGATGACAGATGACTTGTTGAATCATTAATTAAAATAACTAATGACCGAGTAGAAGAATAAGTATAAGAACGTTTGTGAAATTTGTGCAGGGAGAAATAATTTTTGGGTGCGTATGTGCTGTTATTAAAAGAATATGAGAATGATGAGATTGTCATCTACAGTTTTGGACCAAATGAAAACATGATGGGTAAAATACAACTAAATAAAGTAAGTAAGAAATTTTCTGATTTAGAGCCTATCGCACATCCAAATATTCCAGCTAAGTTTTATTATGATCGAGCTTCTCGAAGACTGGCGGTATGTCTGCTTAGAGAAGGTAGGGATTTTCCAGAAAGAACAGCTTTTGAGTCATAAAAACGAACTTTGAATTGAGAATAATGAACCAACAGGCTGGTTTGTTTAAGAATTGAGCGCTTATAATAGTACCGTGTAGTTCTCTGAGCGGTAACAAAAGATATAATGTGGAAAATTAGGCTTACCTAAGAAAATAGACGGATGCAAAGCACTTGATCGCCTGAAGTAGGCAGAGGTGCTTTTTATTTTAAGGTGTCCGCAGAGCGTAGGAGTAATACTTTAAAAGTTAGAGTCAATGGCATTAGAGCTATTGGCTTTTTTCTATGGTTATCATGGAAAATATAGTTAGAGAAAATAATTCACCAACATTAGATACTATTCTTACATAATATTTAAAAGGTATAAATTCGTTGTTTCGATGTCTAAAAAAGCTTAAAAAACTTCTTCAGCACATTCACAGCATCTAAAGCGTTTACATTTTGTATAAGTTTTGTTTATATTTAGTACAGGACGAACGTCCCCTAAAAAAAACCTACGAGGAGTGGAAAAATGAAAAAAATCTTTTCAGTAATGGCGGCAATGGTTTTATTATTGGTATTCGGAACAGGGGCTGGTGCTTCTGCGGCCGGAAATGATGCAATGGTTCGAATCGTTCATGCTTCTCCGGACGCTCCGGCAGTTGATGTTGTGGTTGACGGGAAAACAGTTGTTGAAGGCGCTGCATTTAAAGCTGCTACAGACTACATGATGCTTCCAGCGGGAGAACATAAAGTTGAAGTCTTTGCGGCAGGAACAGTTGCTGACGGTAAGCCCGTTATCTCATCTAATTTAACCGTGGAAGCTGGTATGGCTTATACGGTAGCAGCCATTAACAAACTTGATTCTCTTGAACTAAAAGTGTTAAACGACGATTTAAATGTAACAAAAGGAAAGTCAAAAGTTCGCGTTGCACATTTTTCACCAGATGCACCTGCAGTTGATGTAGCCGTTAAAGGTGGGGATGTCCTTTTCCCAGGAGCAGAATTTAAAGGAGTAACACAGTACTTAGAAGTAGATCCTGGATCTTATGATCTTGAAGTAAGAGGTGCGGGAACAAAAGACGTGGTTCTTGATCTTGCAGGAACAGAGCTAAAGGCGAATATGTCTTATACTGTCATTGCAGTCGGACTTGCAAAAGGCGAACCAGCTCTTGAAGCATTAGTACTAGCTGACCCAGCTATGATGCCTTCTGAAATGCCGAAGACGGGAATGGGTGGAACAGCTGACACTCAATCACACAACTACCTACCAGTAGCAGCGGCAGCAATCCTTGGATTAGGTGCTCTGATGGCATATGGAATTAAGAAAAAAGCAAGCAGTCATTAAAATGGCAGCTCTTGTTCTCCTATTGGCAGGATGTTCTCAGACTAGTGAGGAGCCAGCATCTGATGTAAACAATACTAAGGTCGAACAAGCTCCTGCTGTTTCGATGGCATCTGATCAAGCATCTACAAACTTAAAACCAATGAAGCAGGCTGAAGCAAAAGGGGTTAAACCGGTTCGAATCAGCATCCCGTCTTTAGGTATACGCGCTGATGTTGAATCCGTAGGGCTTACTTCACATGGTAAAATGGAGCTCCCCTCTGATGACAAACGGACTGCATGGTATGAAAACGGGGCTCAGCCAGGGGAACAGGGTAATGCTGTTATAGCTGGACATGTTGACAACAAGACAGGACCATCCGTATTTTTTGATTTGAAAAAGATCAAGCCTGGAGAGAAGATTATTGTTTCCGGAAAAAGTGGTGAAGAGCTTACGTTTATTGTTCAGGAGAAGAAATCCTATCCGTACGATGATGCACCCATTCCTGCGATATTTGGTTTTAGTCAACAAAGAAAGCTCAATTTAATTACTTGCACCGGTGATTTTGACCGTAAAAAGAAAACGCATTTGAAGCGTCTTGTGGTAACGGGAGTTTTAACAGAAGAAAGATAAAACGCCCGAGCATGATGTTGAGAAACTGATAGTGCATCAAGAAAACCCCCGAACGGAGAAATTAGTTCGGGGGTTTTGATGTTCTACAGACAGGTTACACCGGAATAGTTAATCCATTCTCGATGTTATTAACCATACGCTAGAATAAATATGATAATCCCATCCTTCCTGAGGTGAAGATGATAAGTCCTTGATGGAACAGTTTCGATAAATAGCGAACGGTCAAAGCTTAAACGTTTATTTGAACTGAGAGATAGAGCATAGAAAATGAGCTAAAATACATGAGGGAAAAAGTGAGGACTTTTTATCAAGGATCGATGATGATAAAAAATATTGATATGATGAAAAGGGAACAGAGTAATTAAATTTTGAGAATGGTGGAGGAAAGAGATGAGTAAAACAACATTAGTATTCTATCTGAAACATTTGAGAATGAACCAATGTAAAAGGAAGTATGCTTTTGCAGGGTAGGGAAATAAAGTAATTTGTGGGGAGGATGCAGCATTGAACCAAAAAAAGTTAGAAATGGCTTATAAACGATATCGTAAAAATTTCGTAGACGGCATTAAATTTGAAGATGTTCAAGAGAAATATTATGTTAGTCAAAGAAAGATTGGAAACATTGTAGAACACAATGAAACAACGAAGGATCACATCTTATTAATAAATTTAAATAAAATTTTCCGCTATTACCTATCACTATGGAAAAACGATGTGTTAATACGTGGCGGAGACGATGCTGAAGGGTTAAAGAACATGCAAAAAATCATATTTTATAAATGTATGGGACAGGAGTTGTATAATGTTAGATATCCAAAGATGATAGTAGAATATACGTTTAGGGAAGTCGTTATCGCACTGGTTCATTTCACCATGTATGGATGGGAGAAAGAAGAAAAGGTGCTATATGACTTTATGATTGATCACTTCGGTGAACATTTAATGGATACCAATGAAGAGAAAAAACACGTATGGTTCTTACTAGAGTTGTATTTGCAGTACAGAGATAAAACCATTCTCGGGACCAATGAAAAACTTCATCTCGTTGTGAAAAATGAGTACAACGAAACTGAAAAACCATGCTATTTAATCCCTGAAGATCTAAACGTGTATGACGAAGCGCTGAGACGTTGGTCGACTCCTAATTTAGAAGAAGTAGAACACCTCGTTTCAAACATGGCTCACTATCATGCTGTATTAGCCTCAGAAATTGGCCAACTAGGGGAATTCGGAGACTTTACATACGCTTTTTACCCAATTGACCTCTTATTTTTCATTTATGTACGGAAACAACGAGGGTTGCCAGTACCTACTCAAATAGATCATTTTCTAATGAATACACCAGAAGGAAGAATGCCCGTTGCAGAACGAGAGTCCTATCCTAAATGGGATCCCTTACTTCAAATGATTGATCAATTTTACCGCAAAAACTACCCGGACTATATTCCGAACAAACACGGAGAATTATTTTAGTAAAAGGGAGGAAGTAAATGTGTCGATTAAAACGATCGCAAATCTTATCTTTCCCAATCGCAGTGAGTTGGAAACGTTTTTGCAGGAGCAAGGAAGTGATGACTTACACGAAGACCTCTTGAACTATGGGTTGACGACCAAACATTTCCTATACGTTGATTATAAAGGGGAGCAATATCAGGAAATCGTCCATTTTATTCTTGATTATGAATTTGATCACAGATAGATTTAAGAGTAAATGATAAATAGTTGAGAGAGAATTTTTATTTGAAATAGACGAGACACTCGACTTTAGAAAACTCCGAAGCTCATTATGTGGTGGGTAGTCCAATTTCATTAAACAATTCATATTAGAGAATATCTTTTAGCTTATAAATAGATAAACACTAAGTTTACAATACTGAAAAATTCGCAGATGGTTTTGGGAAATGACTGTGGATATGATGGGAAATTTAAAAGATGTTAAGGGATGATTACTTTGTCGATAAACGAAGCAATGCAAAAGTATTTTCAAATGAGAGAAAAAGCAGCAAACGAAGGTTTGGATTTCTTATTTAAAACATCCATTAGTCACGATGAGCATCTAGTGATCTATGAAGGTAGCGTTGACGAGGAAGAATGTATCTCATGGAAACCAGTAAAGATGACGGCTCAGCAAGATTTTACAAGCTTAGAAAATGAGTTTAATATAACATTTCATCAAACAATTGTGGATTATTTTAACGCCTATTGGTTTGCAGAATTAGATGGATTTTACAAGGAGTACTACATTACGTTAGAACCGGTCTTATCAAATATTCAAATGAATTTATTTGGAGAGTCTTTAAGAGGATATAAAAACAATCATGAGGGACTGTTAAAGAATATACCAATCGGAATGGAAGGAAATGGTTTAGCGGTGGTTATTGAAAACATGAGTGGAATAATTTCATTAGAAGATTTTGAAAGAGGTACATTTGAATATCTTGCCCAGAATATTCAAGAACTGATAGAAAATCTAAGGTTAAAACAATAATTTTTAAAAAACAGCTCTTTATTCTAGTAAGAGCTGGTGCAAAATTATTGATTGAGAGCTTGAAGTGCTGTCTATCGAAATACGGCATGTATCATTTTAAAGGTCGTTGCGGAAATGCTCGGTTTGGGAATAGTACTACGACGTAGCCATTATAACGAAATTTAACAATATATGAGAAGGTACTTAATGTATCGCAAACCTTGATAATAGTATTAGACTCATAAATTAAACGAAAAAGCGCTACTCTTAAAAATTACGGAAAGAGGAAAAGCGGAAATGGATAAGAATCAATTTGCTAAAGATATTAGAAATGCCATAAAGAACGGCCAGTTAAATACGGTTAAATATTTACTTGAGAAAGAGCCAGAAATGTTAACATGGATGACGCCTTTCGGTACGTGGCTACATGTAGCGGCAGCGCATGGATATGTAGAAATAGTAAAATACCTTATGAGTGCAGGAATAGATATTAATGCAAAGGGTGGTACTTTTTCTACAAATGCACTTGAAAGAGCAGCAACAAAAGGACATTTAGATGTTGCCCGTTATTTACTTAGTAACAATGTGGAGATTGATACTAGTGAACCAGATAGAAATCCCTTATTTGCTGCAATATACGGTGGACATGAAAAGGTTGTCCAGCTATTAGTTGAGAATCATATGGACATACGCATTAAATACACGGGAGAAACGATGAAGAATATAGATGCTTATACATTTGCTGTTAAAAGAGGGGAGACAGAAATCGCTGAATATTTAAAACGTGAGATGGAGAAGTCTAAAGGTGATTAATTCAAGTAGAATAATGAATCCACAAGCGTTGACAAGTATTTTTGGCGCCATGCCGAGGTTTGAACTTGCCGAATTGTTAAATGTTCAAGTTGTCTGTATTAGTGTAAATAGAGCCATTCCTCAATGGCCCTTATTGTTCACGTGTTGTTAGTCTAGTAGAGGAACTACGGGTAATTTTTCGTATTTAAACAGAACGAGTTTGGCTGTAACCTGAACTTCTTTCGTTTTTTTATATCCAAATTTCTCATAAAAATAGTGATTTCGAAAGCTTAAGTAAGGGGTATACAAAGTCCATAATTTCACATCGGAAAATTTCTCCTCTAGAAATTGAAGAGTAGCCGTACCAGCTCCTTTATTTTGATGAGAAGGAGAAATGAACACCTTGCTAATATGCATCCGCTCATTGTTACCTCGCACATCCATTGCACCAATTACCGTATCATCGTCTAAAATCGTAAAGTGATGGTATTTTCTAATGTTTTCCGCTAGTTTTTCATCTGTTTCACAAGCAGGATTTGTTTCCACATCCTCGTATTTTTCTAAGTCTTCTTGAAAAGAGGCTCTTTGGATGGGAAGCAAGCATTCTATATCTTCTAAAGTTGATCTTCGAAACGTTAACGCCATCTTCTCTCCTCCTAAATTATTGTTAATTATATCATTATATGTTATTTGGAAGAATATTCAATATTGCGGATTGAAAATACCTACTTGATGATAATGGTCTGAGCGCTACTAAACTAACGAAAGGGGGAAGAGAATAGTGAATAGAAAATATGAGCTACAGGAACGCAAAGAAGATATTGATCATTTAATGTCTATCTATTTTGATTTTATAAATGGAACATATTTAGAAGTGGCATTAAAATGCTTTGCTGCAAGAGAAGGCTATGGACAAGAAATCATATTTGCCTTTTTTCATTCCGATTTAGATGACTTTGATTCGGCACATTTACCTAGACCTTTAGATGACAAACATGTTTTGATTGAGCTAGGTTATCCAGCCGTGGAGATAGAACAGCTGGCTTTTTTAGATTTTAAAACGTTTTATCATTACCTGGAGGAAAACGTCAAAAAAGAAGTGGAAATAAATCCGGAAAAAACACGACTAAACGACTTATTAGCTGAAGTAAAGTGTAGCTTGTATGATCGTGCTTTTTAAAGAAGCGAATAAAAAAGGTAAGGAATACGGTGGAAATTATGAGATTGGTTAATACATATCTTTCAAATCGTGAATTAAGTGTGCAGGAGATAAAAGCAGTCTGTGACCTATTCAAAGATCACTATGATGAGAAAATAGAAGTAAGTCGGTATAAATATGAAGACCGGAACTATTATGAAACAGATTTTGATTTGGTTGAGGTAGAGTTTTATAAGGAGTGCATTCATACGAGCATTCAAACATTAATTACGATTCATGAACAGGCTATTACTTTAATAGATCAGCCTATAGAAATAATTGTTGCCAATGATGATACGGACACAGAGATTCAATTATTTGAAGAAGACTGCAACAACGTATCTAGTTTTGGATTGTTTGTGACAAAACGTTCCATTCCCAAGCTCGTTCCCTACTACACTTCTGACATTTGCCACGCTTATTTAAATTTTAAACACGTTAGTTTTGGTGTCATGTTTGAATAGGGGAATTAGATTTAATTGGTATTGTGAAATGGCTCGTTTCCAAACGATTTCTCATAAAAATAGATTAAAAGGAGAAAGTATTGTATTAGGCGTAAATGCTGTTCAAAATGTATATGATCTCAAGAAGAAATGTGTGTAATTTTAGAGAGGTGGACTATATTTTAAGATTAACGTTGTAAACCGACTTAAAAAGGGTTTGAAAGTAACGTATCGTATTGCACAAAAAATATAAAACAAAATAATGATGTTGAGATCTTGATACGCTTGTTGGCGTTCAAGATTTTTTAAATTAAGATGAGAAATGCAAGTTGTATTTTTAATACATGATTTTCGTCTTTTATCATCCTTAAGTAACATTTAAATTATAAAATTTTAGGTTTTTATAACCATTAAAGGGGTAATGTGGTTAATACATTAGGTATGTAAATTTTGAATTAATGGATATATTATCCTCTAATTTCGGTATTTATAGCCACAAAAAAGTGAAATGTGACTTTATTCATACATAGGGTGGCTGGAAAGTAAAACGATTCGTTACTGGAGACTTATGGAAATGAGTGTTTGGTTTTAGTAGTATTTTCTTATATGGAAAAATGAAGAATAACTACCATTACATATATGAATTTCAGAAGCAGAAGGGGGAAGAGAGATGAATTCTGAACAAGTGAGAGCACTTGCCAAGACGTTTGAGGAAGCGTCTAATGACGTTAAAAAGCAAGAATCAAAACTTATTCAAAATATTAATGAAAAAGCAGCGACGTGGAGCGGGAAATCTCGTGATGAGTTTGAAGCCAACATGGACGATACAAAAGCACTTTTTCAGAAGCATTCCGATAATTTGTACGAAATTAGTCGTGAACTTGAAGCCGCTGCTGATTCTGTCGATCGTGTTCGTGAAGAGATTGAGAGACAAAAAGAGTTGGAGAGAATCAATCAAACGCTTTTATTAAAGCAACTAGATATCCGTTAAAGAAAGTGAGAGTAAGGTATGAGTGATCAAACAAAAAAGGACAATCAAAAGAAAAAAGAAGCAAACGAAAGCAATCCATATGATGAAGGTTGTCTAGGATGCCTAGGGATTTTTCTCGTTTTTCTTCAAGCGGGGGTAATAGGATATCAGTTTTTTCAACTTGTGTAATAATACAATGAAACGAACGAAAGGAGATTAAAAACCTTGGATAAAAAGATCTCTGTTAACCCGGACCAGTTAGATTCACTTGCGAATACACTTGTGAGTTCGCTTACTGCCATAAAAGATGAGTATAAACAACTAAGCTTAGATTTGCATAGTTTAATTATGCAGGCTCCTTTTGAATATAAGCAGTGCTTTTCTGGAGTCGGTGACCCCTCAGACACAGGAGCTTCATTGGCCGACAATTTAAATGACTTAGAAATGTATGTACGTTCTGCAGGAAACAAATTAGCTGATGCGGACAATTTACTTGGGAAGTTATACGGACTACATCAACAGTATGGAAACTTAACTGCTTTGGGGGCTTTGAGTGCTCGTCAGGCTGCTTACTATGGAATTGGTTTAACAAAGTTTGCCAAAGATGCCGGTGGAGCCTACAGTTTTAAACATATGAAAGCTTTACAGGCCTTTTCAGATATGGTTGATAACTCAAAGTATAAGAAGGTTGCTAGGGGATTTCTGAAATTTAAATACATGCGAGCAAAATTTAATGATTATTCTTTTGCAGACTTACTCCACAAAAAGTTTGCTAAGTATGCCCCATCCCAGGTAGTAGATTATACGAATGTGTCAAGAGGTTTATTTGATCAAGTTCGTAATAAAGCAGTTACCAAGGAGTCTCTTAAAGCATTTGGTAAATCTAGTTTAAAATTCGCAAAAGTTAATGGAGCTACGACTTTTTTAGTCACTGGAGCAACTTCTGGGATTGGTGCAGGTTTGAAAATTGCTGAAAACTATGAAAAGTATGGCAATAATACAGAGGTTTTAAAGCGCGAGAATGCTAAAGCTGTAGGTAAGGCTGTTAATGATACGGTTGTTGTCGGTACAGCATCTATAGTGGGCGGCGTAATTGGTGGTGCAGCAGGAAGTTTGCTTGGACCGGTCGGTACTGTAGCTGGATCAGCCGTTGGTTCATTCATTGGCGGAGTAGCAGGTGAAAAGCTTGCGAAGTTTACTGCTCCGTTTGCAGAGAAAGCAGCCGTTGTATTTAAAGAACCTCTTCACCATGCAATAAATACGGTAAGAAGTGGATGGGAAGCTGCTGGTAAAGGTGTAAAAGCTTTTAATGATGGGGTGGACTATGCTAACAAACAAATTAAAGAAGCCCTTGCAGACCCAATCGGGAAGGCGACAGATGTGACGAAAGAAGTAAGTAAAGGAATTTCAAAAGCAAAAGATACCGCTAAATCGCTTGTCAATGGAGCGACGAGCTTTATGAAAGGAAAATTCTCATTTGGGTAAGGAGACGCTATGAATAAAATTAAACTTAGCTTAGAAGAACTTATTTTTGCATTTTACAGTGAGGGACTATTTGAATCAGGAATTCAATTAAAGGATAGTTATTTTCCAGACTTAGATGATCAGCAGCTGCAATTGTTGCTTGAAATTGCTTCTAGGTCTCTAATGGCTAAGGATATGATTAGGGAAGTAGATAGTCGATACAGATTAAAAAAAGAAGAAGCTGAATTCATCCATGTTTTGAATCGAGCTGAATTTACTGTGCAGTTTTCATGTTTTTCAACCGATCTGACGAAAGAAGAAGCGCTATCTATCCATTTTAAAAATGAAACCGCATATGTACATAAACTACACTTCGATCAGCAAGTGCATACTATCGAACGCCTTGTGGGTGAAGAGGCTCAAAAACTTATACTTAATCAACTATCTTCCAAGGAAATCAAAAGTGAGAGAACGATTGTAGCTGAAATGTCTACCGAAGAGTTTGAAAACCTTCTTGGAGAAGCAAGTGAAACAGAGCATCCATCAAGCTTTATTAGTCGTTGGGCATCGCAAATTACAACAGAGAGTATACAAGATATCAGCAGCTTTTTGATGGATGTATATAGTAGGTCCGCTAAATTAAATACGATATTACTAATGTCGTATGACCAAAACAATAGTCCTGATACTGTAGATATTTGTTTCTTTATTCCAGGAAAGCAAAGAGATTGGCTAATTACTAGAAATAAGGATAATCGATTTAATTTGGAGCATACGAGCGAAGCTTTCTTGAAAACATTTATTCCTTCTTCTATATTTAAGGTGAATGTAAATATTTAATAGTGAGGGGATATTAATTTGCTAAATATAAGACAATCTGGAGAGAAGATTGATATTAAAGGGAGTAAAGTCTATTACGTTGTTTTGCTTTTATTCTATGTAGGCGGAATAGTAGGCATGTCATGGGTTCTTAAGGAAGGTCTAACTTTTAGCTCGGCCTTTTCTTTAATCTGGATAGCAGGCGGAGTAATTTTACTTCCTATATTGATTTATTTATTTATTTGGTTCATACCAGGCCTTCTGCCAGGGAAAACAATTGTTTCTCTTGTACAAGGACCTAACGGTTATATGAAGACAAAAGCAGGAAATGTACCATTTTCAGAGATTAAGGATGCAGAACTAAGAAGGAATGGGTTTACTTTAATTAATAGTTTAGTTATTATAACGCGCGATGGAAAACAATATCGAGTTTTAACTTACAATTTAATAGGTGAGAATGATGTATCTATAATGGTTGATCAATACGTTTATCCATACATGACGCCTGAATCCAAGGCAGCTTGGGATAAGAAAGTTAACTTAGATCATCTGTTTGAAATTGCAAGGTACAAACGTGATGACCAATCTTCAAAGATGTAAATTTATTCGACAGGAGGAGTAGAACGGTTAAATATTTGGTAGTCTAGCGAGGAGATTCATATTAAGGGAAGTAAACTCTATTATATCCTTCTACTAATATTTTATTTGAGTGGTATTTCCGGAATGATATGGGCTGTTATAAAAGGACTATCTTTTAGCTCTGTTTTCTCGTTCACGTGGTTAGTAGGTGGAATAGTTTTACTACCTGTGTTCATTTACTTATTTATTTGGTTTATACCAGGATTGCCTTCTGGTAAATTCATTATTTCTCTTATGAAGGGACCAAATGGCTACTTCAAAACCAAAAAAGGCAACGCCCGTTTTCTTCAATTAAGGAAGCGGAAGTAAGAAGAAATGGGCTGACGTTAATTAACGTGTTAGTTTTAACAACACATGATGAAAAGCAGTATCAAATTCGGACGTATAATTTAATTGACGAATTGTATGTTGATGTTCTTATCGATCGATATGTTTATCCATATATGAGACCTGAATCTCAGGCTGTATGGGATCGCCAAGTGAACCTTGAAGAGTTATATAAGGAAGCAGAATATAAAATAAAATCATTCTAGCACATAGAAATGATTTAACGGGAGGACTGGAGCTGCTAAATACACGAAAAGCTGGCAATGAGGTTAATGTCAAAGGAAGCAAGCTTTATTATGGTGTAATACTTACCTTTTACATAGGTGGCATGCTAGCAATCAGTATGTTTATCCATACATGACGCCTGAATCCAAGGCAGCTTGGGATAAGAAAGTTAACTTAGATCATCTGTTTGAAATTGTAAAATACAAACGAGCTGGTAGTTAAACAATGAAATAGGTCCGTTAGTCAATGAAAAATAAATATTAATCCTTAAAAAACTTAGTGGGGTTTTCTGCTAAGTTTTTTAACTAGGTTCAACTATAAAATGAGATAGTCGAACAATAAGCGCTTTTTGTCAGAATGAAGGGGGGATAAGAATGAAATTGAATCCCAATACAGATCGCAAAGATATTCCACGTCATTTATTAGGACAGCTCATATATGACAATACATTTATGCGGTTTAAATTTACAACACTCTTTGTCACGTTTGTTCTCATTGGCTTATTGACCTTAGGGCCATTAGCATTATTTCAAAATAAAGTGACTCTTTACATTGTGTCCTCACTAGTAGGACTTTTAGTCATTCTCAATTTTCGTGTCCTGCTAACGAGAGAAGAGAATTTTAAGTATTTGACGACGTTGTACTTAGGGTTTGCAGGTTTTGTGGGAGCCATGTCCTATTTTATAACCTCACTTCAAATAGCTAAAACAGCAGGTATTTCATCATTCATTTATTACATAGTTGCAGCTGTTTTCTTTTTAGGAAGCTGGTACGTGTTCATCTATATTCAATCTAAAAACTATAAAATAGAGCCGCCTGTTACAAAAAAAAATAAGGTATCTCTTCCAGCTAGACCATGGCTTTTTTGGGGAGGGCCTTTAGGCTATGTAGTTGTACAATTTTTACTAGCGGGCAACCAGTATTTTTTGCAATTGTTCATGACATTTATGTATCAATTTTTAGCTATATTCTTTGTTTATATGGGTGCGAAATTTTTATCTCAGTGTTGGTTTATGTTGCAAAATCGTCAGTTAGTAAAACGTCTCAATCATTAAGTTAAGATTTTTATAGAAATTTTAATTCGTAATAAAAAAAATATAAGAGGGATGTTTAGCTTGAAATTTGATTCTAATGTGGGATTGGAAAAGGTCACTAATCATCTTGTCGAGCGTTTAAGTTACACATGATTTAGTAGCTCTAAATATTTTAGATAAGGCATTATGTCGTCCAACAACATAATGCCTCTTTGAGTAACCTTATTGACCTTGAAAATTAAATGATTCGTGTAGCTTAGCTACCAAAAGAAGTAGTAGAGTTACTTGGAAAGGAAGAGTTTATTTTTTCAGTGATATCTTTGTGATCTTCATCAAAGAAACGATACGTTGGCTCAATAGAGTTAGAATTAGTTCGTTCTTTTAACATTCCGACAAAGAACTCTTGTTTAGAGTAATATGTTTTACTAACACCAGAATATGTTACACGAAATGAACGTACGTCTTTTTCAGTGTTGTCTAACAAAAGCGCTAAATAAGTATCTCCTGCAAACTAATCCTATAACAGCCATAACGCTTAACGTCATCCTTTTTATCATCATGATCTCCTGTTATTCTTTTGTATTTTTTGGTTGTACTTTCTCGTTAATATTGAAAATAATAAAAGATTTAGCTATCATCCCTATTAACAATATTCAATTTTAGTGTAATAATACACTTATTTTATGTTTTTCTATAATAAATGTAAAGAGTTTATTTGGAGGTATTAAAACAATAAAATCTTGGGTGAAGTAAAAGGAGTTTTGAATAATTAAACTTACTTCCACTAGGTGATCAATAATAGAAGTAGGAGAGAGGTGTGGAGTTTGAGAACGAACACAAATACAAATGTTGATAAGATTCCTAAAAATGTCCTCTCGCATTTGGAATATGACTATATGCCGAGCTTTAAATTTACGAGCTTTATTTTAACGTTCATTGCTATCGGTCTCATCACCATTGTGCCGCTGTTAGCTTTTCAGAATAAATGGACAATGTATCCGGTTGTAGTTTTAATTGGGATTTTAATTCTAGTGACAATTCGAATATTTTTAACGAGAGGAGAAAATTTTAAAAGTCAAACTACCTTATACATGGCTCTTTCCGGTATCATAGGCTCGATTAGTTATTTTTTAACTTCTCAGCAAATTGCTTATGAGATAGGTATTACTTCCGGTTTATACTACGTGGTAATGTCTCTACTCTTTCTAGCGACGTGGGTGTTTTTCTTGCGTCGCCAAGTGGAACTGTCAAACAGTGAAGGTCAACCCAAGAAAAAGGAAAGAAAATCTTCTCCATTTGTGGAGCGTTTAATCTATATAGGAGGGCCTATTGGATATGTTGTAATGCAGTTTTTATTAGGTCAGCCAGAGACAATTATGCATTTATTTATGTGTATAATCTATCAAGTTTTATGTGTTATTTTTATTTATTTAGATGCGAAGTTTGTATATAAGTATTGGTTTATGATTCGGAATAGGGAATTAGTAGAGTATTTTAATAGTGCAGGAAAAAAAGGTCGAATAAAAAAGGGCTAATTCATTACTGCCAAACGGTTTAGTTATGCCACTAAAAAGCGGAGAAAAAACACAATAACGGTTTAAAAAAGAAGAGTAAGTCCTGCAGGATTTACTCTTCTTTTTTAGGAGATCGTGTTACTGCTAAATGAATCATTAGAGAGGTAAGCGCATGAAGTAAGATTCAAACATATAATTGAACGATATTTTACATAACACCATACTTTTGTTGTCTATAGCAGTGGGGTAAAGTTAATGCGAGGCAAACGCTCTTAATTTCTTTTCAATTAAAATGATAGGCAGTATTAATACAATAATTCCAATAATGGCGTTAAACAGTGAAGTTGAATTTGATGAATAGGGTGAGAGAAGTGCAACTAATATATTGACGAACAGTAATAAAACACCGAGTTGAAAAGAATACGTCCCCAACAATTTTTGGGAGTAGTTCCAGCTTTCTTGAGAAGATTGAGAGCGAGGAGATCTGTATCCGTACAAAGAATTAATATTCTGTGGTGGTTTGAACGTGAAAATTACCCCCACTGTAATCATAAGGATTGGGATAATAAAATCAGTCGCCACAGATAAAATCATTGTATTACCTCCGTCTGTTTTAATATCGATTCAGCCTTATTTATGGAAAGACCGAATCGATTCACTCTTCTTTATATCCATCGTAATAAATTAGAGCTGGTTCTTCTATTATGCCATAGAAGAATGTCTCTTGGTATTACTAAAAACGTACACGTCAGTCCAAGTTTCGATCAAGCAATACCCCTGTTTGTTCTGCGATCACTTTAGTCGGAATATGCATGCCGTTTTTAAACCACCATTCTACTGTTCCGACCATTGCTGAAGAGAAGAATTGAATTGCAATTTCAGGACTTAGCCCGTGATTCGCTCCTTTTGTTGTATCCACTTCAGGGCCAAATTCTTGAACGACCAAGTCTAAAAAGCGACTACGAAAATAGTGAGCGCCTTTGCTTTCTAGCATAGTCGAAAAGAATAGATGATGTTCCTCAAAATAGTCAAACCAAATGTAATTCCCTTCCTGAAACGTTAAATCAGCTGCTGAATGGCATAGGTCTCTCAGATTGTCCATATGTTCTTCAATCATCTTATCTAATAAATCATATTTGTCCATATAGTGAAGATAAATGGTTCCTCGATTTACATTTGCTCGGTCCGCAATGTCTTGAATCGTAATATCATCAAAACGTTTATCAATCATTAATTCAGTTACTGCCTTTTTAATAGCCTCTTGGCTTTTTAGTATCCTACGGTCTACTTTCGCCATGTTAAAACCTCACTTTTTTCAAAAGATATTCAACAACATATAGCAATTTGTTGAGTAATCAACGAATTGCGTTTCATTGATTATTGAGTATCACTTCTTTTTCTTTATAATTATAAACAGATGTTGATTAATGAATCAATGTTGATTTTAGACAAGGACATGCTATGTCAAAGCAATAGAAAAAGTACGTGTAACAGGAGGAATGCTGATGAGCCGTATTGATAAGAGTAAAGAAAAATACACGGAGCTGTTTGGGTATGGAATGCCGGCTACACAAGTTACAGATCCAGAATTTCAAGACATTCTAAACCACTTTATTTTCGGAGAAGTGTTTTATCAAGGTAATTTAGAAGACAAGGCGCGTGAATTAATTACCTTGGTGGTTCTAACGACCAATCAGACGATTCCTCAATTAAAAGCGCATGTACAAGCAGCATTAAATGTCGGACTGACGCCTGTGGAGATTAAAGAAGCTGTTTATCAGTGCGCTCCGTATATTGGGTTTCCTAAAACGTTGCATGCTATTACGGCAGTGAACGAAATCTTTGAAGAAAATCAGATTTCGTTACCGGTAGAGAATCAAAAAATAGTAAATGAACAGAATCGTCTACAAAAGGGTCTTGCTAAGCAAATAGAGATTTTTGGGGACGTTATTCAAACGATGCAAAAGAATGCTCCGGAAAATCAAAAGCATATACAAGAGTATCTATCAGCTTTTTGCTTTGGAGATTTTTATACGCGCAGTGGGCTAGATGTAAAAATGCGAGAGTTGTTAACATTGTGTATCATTAGCGCGTTAGGTGGTGCGGAAAGTCAAGTGAAGTCACATGTACAGGGGAATCTTAACGTGGGAAATGATAAAGAAACGTTAATTGCAGCAATGACTCACTGTCTGCCGTATATGGGTTTCCCTCGAACATTAAATGCATTAGCTTGCATTAATGACATCATTCCTGAAAATTAAGGGAAGATGATAGGGTGGATTCACAGGTTCTAGTGTAAGGAAAGAACAAAATGATAAGAAAATAGATAAAACAATGGATCATATGAAAAATGATCTAAAGGAGAGGAAAACATGTTTAATCAAACTCATACATTCTCAAATGGTGTAAAAATCCCACTCGTAGGTCTTGGAACGTGGCTTCTTGATGATGACCAGGCAGCACAGGCTGTTCGTGATGCAGTATCTGCTGGGTACCGTCATATTGATACGGCTCAGGCTTATATGAATGAAGCAGGAATCGGAGAAGGAATTCGTTCTTGTGGGATCGCAAGAGAAGAACTTTTCATTACGACAAAGGTTGCAGCAGAAGCAAAAACGTATGACGAAGCCGCGAAGTCGATTGATGAATCGTTAACAAAAATGGGAATGGACTATATTGATCTTCTCATTATTCATAGCCCACAGCCTTGGAAGGAGTTTCGTGAAGAAAAACGCTATGACAAAGAAAATCAAGCCGTATGGAAAGCGATGGAGGATGCTTATAAAGAAGGAAAAGTAAAGGCAATCGGTCTGTCTAATTTCCTTCAAGATGATATTGAGAACATTCTAGAAAGCTGTGAAATTAAGCCGATGGTCAATCAAATATTGGCACATGTTAGCAATACGCCAATAGATTTAATTGAATTTTGCCAAGAAAAAGACATCCTTGTAGAGGCTTATTCACCGATTGCCCATGGTGCGGTTCTTAATAACAAGGAAGTGAAGGTAATCGCTGATAAGTACGGAGTATCTGTTGCCCAGCTTTGCCTACGCTATGATATCCAGCTTGGTCTTGTCGTCATTCCGAAGACAGCCAATCCAGAACACATGAAAAACAATTTGGAGATTGATTTTGAGATTAGCGAGGAAGATATGGAGACGCTGAAAAATGTAGAACAAATTCAGGATTACGGTGAGCACAGTTACTTCCCTGTATTCGGCGGAAAGTTAACGTAATAGTTTGAGTTGAAAAACAACTCGTCTTAATTGTTATAGGAGGGACAAAAATGGCAAAACATGAAGAGGTAAAAAACGGTGTGATTTTTCCAGTAGGAGAAAAAAATGAAGCGTACTCACAGTTCTTTGTTGGACAAAGCTATCTGAGAACGTTAATTTCGGATCCTAAAGTAAACGTTGGCGTTGGTAATGTGACATTTGAACCTGGGTGTCGAAACAATTGGCATATTCATCGCGATGGCTTTCAGCTTTTATTAGTCACAGGCGGTGAAGGATGGTACCAGGAAGAAGGGAAACCTGCGCAGTTCTTAACAGCTGGAGATGTGGTCGTTACTCATGACGGTGTGAAACATTGGCACGGTGCGGCAAAAGACAGCTGGTTTGAACACATTGCGATTACGGCAGGAACACCAGAATGGTTAGAGGCGGTAACAGATGAGGAGTACAACAACGTAAAATAAATAGGATTAAATCAAAAGACTTATTGATTATATATAATGGGATCATTAAAGACTTTTAAATAATATGGTGAATGGGCGCAATGACAAATGAGGTTTAATAGTATCTTTTTAAGGTGTATCAACAGAAAAGTTGATACGCCTATTTTTTCGCTTTAGCAATACATTTAAAGGTGTTATTACGATTTGACATATATAGCTTTTATTCGTTTTATGACTACATTACATTTCCGTGGGTTTAGTAGGAAACACTAAAATGAGGTGTTGTCTGTGAAGACTTGTATCAGTTTTCTAATTGGATTCCTTCTTTTGGTTCCCCGTAGTATTACAGCCGCAGAAAATGATGGATATGAGATGGTTAGCCGTAATAGGGAAGAAAATATTACTCTTTACAGCAAGAAATTGGAGGGACTATACAGAGGATTTAAAATGGATTTTAAAGGGGGGACCTACACAAATCCTTTCTGGAATAATGAAACAAATCCTACTTATGCGCCACAAATTTATTATACCGACATTAACCATGACCACCAGAAAGAGCTAATAATTGTCTTAACTACAGGATATGGAACGGGTGTCCTGTTGGAAGAGATCCATGTGTTTCATATCATTAACAACGAGTTATTTGAGGTTCTTGTTGATAATCCTTTAGCCGTTGTTTATAAGAATGTAAGAACGAAACTATCAAATGTAGAAGCGGAGATCCGTACAAGAGAAAAGAACTATAAAGTAGATATAGCGCCTGTTGAAAGTAAACATGGAAACCTATTTGACGATGTAGCCTTCGGAAGTATTGTAGATTATGAAGTAATCCACAATACTCTCATGGTTAGACTAAGTGGTCAAATATCAGATGCGGGTTTTCTTGGAGATATTGTCATGGGGTATGCGTACAAAAATAATATGTATCAAGTAAAAACAATTCAATTTTATAACAGCATTAAACAAAATCCTTTTTATGGTCCCATGTAATGGTAAATTCGAAGAAAAGGCTATTATCTATATGCAATATTGAACAACCAAAGAACGGTTTACTAATAGGTGACAGTTCAGTGTACACTGCTGCTGTATTTCCAATTCATTTGAGGTGGTCGGACATAAAGGTTATTTTCAGGGATGAGAAGATAGCGGTAAAGTAGATAAGAACGGAAATAAAATTACTGGCGGTGTACTTAATTGGACCCAAGGCGGGACTTATGTAGAGATGAACCGTTCAAGGTTATCGAAAGAACGAATGTTAGAAATCGCAAGGTCAATAAAATAGCGTTGTGAAAAACTACTTTAAAGATCAAAAAAAGCAAAGGAAAACCAATTTCATTGCTTTTTTTGTCTGCTGATTTATTGCTGATATTAGTACCAAATGCTTTGCTAAAACAATTACGAATTCAATTTTTTTGCTTCGAAATCAAATCCGTTAAAATTAAATACAACGCCTTTTAAAATCAAAGCTGAAAATTCATTTGACGATATAGCTTTTATGAGTGTTGTAAATTATGGAGTAAACTAAAGCTTTTCGTAAGAAGAGGAAGTGAATACTACTTCCTCTTCTATTTCTTTCTTTTAATGTGAGTGTTAAAACAGCCGCCCCTTTTTTTATACAGGATGAGCTTGCTACCAATTAAGCTGCTTTCCATCTTTAAAAAAGCCTCCTGAAGGTCCCTCAGGTCCGATCGTTGCTAGCCAAAGAATGGACTCCGCTGCTTGTTTTGGTGTTCTTGGTGCTGAAGGTCCACCCATGTCTGAGCTTACCCAGCCGGGATCGACTGCGTTTATTTTAATGTTCGGATTTGTTTCTGCAGCTACCAGTTGTGTGAGACCGTTTAGCATCAACTTAGATAATTTGTAAGCTCCAACTCCTGGAGAGGACATTTCACTCATCGCTCCGTACTCTGAAGAAACGTTAATGATTCTGCCATAGCCCTGTTGTTCCATGAGCGGAAGAAAAGTACGAATGACATGATAGGCACCGAGAAAATTTGTTTTAAGTGTTTTCTCAAGAATAGACGGGTCCATCTTTACTAATTCTTCATTCTCATCTAAATAAATTCCCGCATTATTGATTAACACATCCAGTTTCCCGTGCTGATCACGTACTAAGTTCATAGCTTGTCCGATGCTTACTGGATTTTCTATGTCCATTTCTACAAATGAAACAGTAAGATTGGACTCCTTGAGTGCTTTCACAGCTTTATGTCCTGCTTCCGCATTCCTACTTGTTAGAATAACGATAAAACCAGCTTTTCCTAATTGCTTAACAAATTCGTATCCAATCCCGCGATTGCCTCCTGTGACAAGTGCAATTTTACGTTCGTTTGACATCGTAACTCCTCCATTTAAATTGATTGTTTGCATGATTAGAAACGTCTGTTCACCAATGACCGTGTAGATCAATACGGGAGCCTAGACGAGACTCCTGTAAAAGAATGAAATGCATGACTTATTTAGCAAGTTGTGTGATCGGACGATTTAAATAATTTCTCAGCAGCACAAAGACGATGCTTAGGACTAATGATAAGATGCCGACTAGTATGACGTACTGAGTTCCTAACGTTGAAATGAACGCTCCACCTACCGCTGTTCCGATCGTTGTTCCTAAGTTAACGGACGATAAAAATAATCCATTTGCGAAATCGGGGGCTTCAGGCGCTGCAGATGAGATCCAATATTGATTAATATTCGTTCCGATCCCTGCGAAAACACCCCAAACTAGAGTCATGATTGCCATCGGCCACGTAAACTGCCCGATGAAGAATAAAACGATGTAAACGATTCCTAATGCAAAAGGGAAAACGACTACGGTTTTAAGGGGGCTTTTCGTAAGTAACTTACCTGCGATCACGTTTCCAATAATATTTGCTCCACCAAATAGGATGAGCATGAAGCTAATCGCATTTCCGGAGAGGTTTGTTACGCTTTTAAGATACTCAGCAAGGTAGCTATAAACCCCAAAGACGGCTGAATTAAATAAAAGGACCGCAATAATGGAGAGCCAAACAATCGGTTTTTTTAATACGCTTAATTGTGCTCCGTAAGAGAGCTTTTCTTTGACGGGCATAGAAGGGAAGAATGCCCATGTCGCGATAAATACGATCGCATTGACAATGGCAAAAAATGCCATGGATACCTGAAACGAAATAGTACTTGCAAGAAAGCTTGCGATTGGTACCCCAAGTACCATACCCGCAGATACGCCAATAAACACTTTTGAGACTGCCTTCGGCGCCTCTTCTTCTCGAACGGAATTCGCAGCCATTGTGAAAGCGGCTGAAAAATAGATTGGATGAAAAATGGCCGGGATAATACGAGCAATAACTGCAATCGTAAAGTTTGATGTGAAAATGGAAACAACATTACCTAAAACGAAAATGCCGAGTACAACTAGCATGGCTTTTTTACGATTGATTCCTGAGAACAATAGTGGCATCGTCGGTCCAGAGATTGACACAGTAAGTGCAAAGAGGCTCACGAGCCAGCCAGCTTTTGATACGCTAATGTGAAAATGATCCGCGATGTAGGGTAGTATTCCAATAAATCCCATTTCAGTGTTGATGATCCCGAAAGCTCCTAAAGTTAATACGAATAGGAGTAACTTATTTTTCTTAAACATAAAATGGATGACCTTCTTTCTAAAATGTGTTGTTCTCTAGTTGTGTAGAATTCAAGAAACGTGTTTTGACAAAACGATCAATGAGTTTTTTCCATTGTTAGGGTGAAGTCACCATGAAGATTTTCGAAGTTCTCTTTTCCTGATTCGATCTGACCTAATATCACGAGGTCATTGGTTGCGACCTCATGTCCTTTATAAAAAATAGCGATATTTCCCCAAGGAGAATAATAAGCAAAGTCTCCTTTTTTTGGCTGATTTTTAGATTGTGAATGGTCGGATGATAACCTTTTTTTCAGCACGCTAATTTTCTCTTTTGCTACGTAGTCTTTGAAAGTTAGTGTTAAAGGTAGCTGTGCTAGCAAGTCTCTGCTCATTGGATGATCGTACATCTTGACGAATACAGTGTAGTTGTCAAAGGTTAATTTTACTCGTGTATCTAACATGTGTTTTTCTTTTAACTGCACTTGTTGACGACTTCCTTCGTATCCCTTGTCCGTTTTAGACGTAGGTCCTTCGCTACTACAAGCAGATAGAGATAGGTACATGCCTAAAAGGGACACTAAGTACAATTGTTTTCTCATTTTGTTTTCCTCCTTTACTTCCCCTTTAGAAACAAAGCCGTATAGAACAGCAACTCTAGTTGTAAGAAAGAGTGTAGATAAAATAAGTGGGTTGTGAAATGAATACTCGAAACCATTTTTGGCTAAATAAAAACTTGAACTCAAGTAATAAAGCGTCTATTTTGTGCTAGAATTCATGCCATCACCTTCGTTGCTCCTTATTCTAATGGTTCTTTCTTTATATAGAAAATACTTATATCTTATATCTTTATATGCTTGATAAGCATTTCTTTGTTATGTACACTAACTATAATAAAGAGGAGGAACTTGTATGGAGCTTCGAGTGTTGAGGTATTTTCTTACCGTTGCTAGAGAAGGAAATATTACGAAGGCGGCTAATTTTTTACACGTTACGCAGCCCACCTTGTCGAGACAGTTAAAAGATTTGGAAGAAGAGCTTGGAAAAAAACTCTTTGTTCGTAGCAGTCATAGCGTCATTCTCACAGAGGAGGGTATTATTCTTCGAAAGAGAGCAGAAGAAATTCTGAATATGGTGGATAAGCTAGAGGGCGAATTTAGTTCAATGGAAGAAACGTTGAGCGGCGATGTCTATATAGGGGGTGGCGAAACGGAGGCGATGAAGCTGATTGCGAAGGTGGCAAAAGATTTGCAGCTACGTTATCCAAAGATACGCTACCATTTGTATAGTGGAAATGAAGAAGACATCACTGAACGACTTGATAAAGGATTGCTTGACTTTGGTCTTTTAATTCAGCCAGCGGATCTTTCCAAATACAATTATATAAATGTACCTGCCAAAGACGTATGGGGCGTGGTGATGAGAAAAGACAGCCCTCTTGCCGAGAAAGAAACCATTGAAGCAACGGATTTACTAGAGCTACCACTTATCTGCTCACGGCAGGCAATGAAGCAGACGTTTTCAAAAAATGAATTCGCCGATTGGTTTGGGGAGGATTTTCATAAATTAAATATCGTGACGACATATAATCTCGCATTTAATGCGTCTCTCATGGTTGAAGAAGGAATAGGCTATGCGATTACACTTGATAAAATCGTAAACACCTCGGAAAGTAGTAGCCTATGTTTTAGATCATTACAGCCACGTCTCGAATCAGGGCTAAACATGGTTTGGAAAAAGCATCAGCTTTTTTCCGCAGCAGCGAATGCTTTTTTACAAGAAATGAGAGGAGAATTTTCTTAACGTGAATAAGCTCTTGAACGGGACGGTTACGGGAATGAAATAAATGAACGAAGAAAAGGAGGAGAATTGAAATGAAGGTGGATTTAATACATGCAATTGAGGAAGAATTTCAAGCATGTCCAGAAGCATTTGGAGGGCCTGTTTCAATTCAAGAAGTAGAACAAGCGGAGAAAGAACTGCAAATGAAGCTACCGGAAAGCTTTAAACAATTTCTTCAAAGCTATGGTTCAGGAGGAGTTGGGGAAGTAATCGTGTTAGGGTTAAGGGAGGCGGAATTGGTTTCAACACCATCGTTTGTTGAGCAGTCTTTAAGATTTAGGACCATTCTTCCGAAGGGATATGAGAATTTTGTTGTCATTGGAATAGATGGTGCGGGGAATCCAGTAGGTTTTAGTGATTCTGATGGAGGTATCATTTCATTCGATTTTGATTTTGGCGGAGACAAGTGGATTGCTAGCAGTTTTGAAGAGTATATAGAAAAGGCGCTTAAGGGAGAGATTGGAATTCAGTTTTAAGCATGAATTCATATCAGGAGGATTATAGCTATGGATTTACCAATGAAACGTGTTTATGATCGGGCATTAAAGAACACGTCATTTAGTTTTCGAGAATTAAAATATGCTGTTGATAAGGGTTTTTTACCATCTGAAGTAGTTATTACACATGCTGTCACATTGCTTTCTGAAAAGACGAGTGAATCTGATACATTGTTTCAACTAGCTGCTTTGTATGCAGACGAATCCATCCAGCACTATCTAGATAAGCTAGCAAAAGCAGAACCATCTCAGCAGATTGAAGTAATAAAAGAGAAGTGGCTGTATGTTGTGTTAGATTGGTTATTCGCAGAAAAGGATCATTATCCAGATCCCCTTGGTATAGTAGAGGAAATTTGCAGATTTTGATTACCCAGAAATAATGGAAGGGTTTGTTAGGTATATGCCTACGAAAGAACCTAATCTTGGAGTTTTTGGATTAAAGTACGCTCGTTTATATAAACATTGGGAGAGCTATTTAACGGAACAACATCAAAGATTTTCACAAAGTTTGCATTGGGAAAGTGACCAACAGCTATGAGCTTTGGAGGTGAGAGGATGGATAGAAAATCACTAAATAAATCAATTAGAAATGCGATTAAGCGTGGAGACCATTTGACAGTAGAGAAACTAATAGAGGAGAATCCTGGGGCTTTACATACAATGACGCCGTTTGGAACGTGGTTGCACGTAGCAGCAAAAAAGGGACATCTGGACATTGTGAAATACTTCCTTCATAAAGGAATTGACGTTAACGTAAAGGGAGATATCTTTGACTCTGGGCCTTTAAATGGGGCAGCGGGGGCTGGGCATATTGAGATTGTCAAGTATCTAGTAGAAAACGGAGCAGAATTAGATGTCACGTTAGCGAAAAGAAATCCGCTTTTTGGAGCCATTTACGGCGGACATCGAGACGTCGTTGTATTCCTAGTGGAAGAAGGAATGGACATCTCTGTTCGATATACGGGGGAAGTGCTAAAAAATATGAATGCTTACGAATATGCGAGAGAATTTGGGCAGACAGAAATTGCAGAGTACTTAAAATCGAAAATGAATCTTGATGAACAATAGGATATGTTTACCGTGTGCATTCCTGTTTATTAAAAGAGACTTATCGCTTATTGCGCTAAGCCTCTTTTGATTAAATTATATTACGCTTGAACGCCGTTTTGCGTATTGAATGCCACATTTGCCTCAGCTTCAATAAAGGTCAGAAGTTCCACAAGATCTGTTAGTCTTTGTTTGTTGTCGTTGTAGTGACGGATAGGCTGCCGTTTTTTAATACTAATGGCTTCCTGAATAAGTCCATGGAATTGTTCAGGAAGGATATCAAGTCCATATAATCCAGCACCAATTTTACTAGTGATATCTTTCTCCTTCAGCGTGTAAAGCTGACGAAGCATGCCGAGTGAACACCATTCAACGGCTTCATCAAGTTGTTTTGTTACGCTCTCTTCATGAGCAACTGCCTCTATAAAAGCTAGCTGCTGTTTTAGCTTTTCAATGGTACCTTTCCAATACGTATTTAGGTTATTTATCACATATGGAAGAACGTGATCCATTTCAATTTTAAAGTCAATTAGTTGCGCAGATCCGTAGACGTGAATGCCTCGATTTGTTACCATCCACCACGTAACAGGGTTAAGATCTGAACCAAATCCATTTGTATGCAATTCCTTATTAAAATACGTGAGTAAAAAAGATCTCTCATCTTCTAACATGCCAATCTCACTTTTTAAAATATATGCCCCCATAATATCCGTATCAGGAAGTATGACTTCTACTTCTTTATGCGCTTCTAAAATCAGATCTCTATCTTGTGCGCAAGGTTCTTCTTTCAAAATGGCGATAAAATCAATGTCGCTAGACCCTTCAATAAAAGCTCCTAGTGCAACGGATCCGTATAAATAAATCCCTTCTACTTCAATATTTCGCTTATGTAGTGCCTCCGTTAGCAAATCAATCGTTTCCTTTACAACTTTCGGTATCATATACTTCTCCCTTTCTAGTCCCTTGTTGTCTTTGTTCATTCCAATTATTGGTTATATTGAGTGGTTTTTCAAGTAGAATTTGCTTTAAACACGCAGAGCTTGTCACCAAAGAAGTTTTGGTAGCTACATTTATAAATGTATAATTGTCTTTATTTGGTATTTTTTTAATATAAATAATGGATATTTGTGGAAAAAATATTTAAAAATAAGTGCATAGTAGAGGGAGTACTTTTTCTTCACTAATTTTGATTTAGTTTCTTTTTTAACAGGAGAATTTACGGTGCAAAATAGCTCATTTGTAATAGCGCTGTGCTCAGTAAGCTTCACAGGAATGGTCGCTTTTATGCTGTCAGCAGGAATCTTACTCAAGAGGGACATGCTTGTTTAGTAGGCACACAGAAGTAACCATTGCCCTTAACACAAAAACAAGTAGGAAAGCCTTGGTCGAAAAGACTGAGGTTTTTGTTTTTCGCTTTATAACCGTCTGAAGCTTAGCGGAAATGGTATAGTAATAAAAAAGCTATTGTGAGCAAAGGAGAGATTTCGTTGCCAGTCATTATTCATCGAATTTACATTGATGCCCCTTCCTGGCTTTGCTTTGATTTAGCGCGAAATATTGATGTTCATATGGAAACGACAAGTGAGACAGGAGAACGGGCTGTGGGTGGGAAAACGGAAGGGCTGATGGAAAAAGGAGATACGGTTACGTGGGAAGCGAAGCATCTTGGTGTAAGACAACGGTTGACCGCTCAAATTGTGGAAATGGAGCGACCTACGATGTTTACGGATGTCATGGTGAAAGGAGCGTTTCAATCCTTTACGCACGTTCATGAGTTTCATGAGCATGATAATGGAACAATGATGACGGATACCTTTTCTTATCGATCTCCTTTTGGCCTTTTAGGTGTATGTGCCGATCTCCTTTTTCTTAAACGATATATGCGAAGGTTCATCGTGCAACGAGCACAAGAGCTGAAGCGAATTGCGGAAGAATACAAAACACAAAGATAAAAGGTATGGTGAACATGCAATGAACAATCATTCTGAAAGGCAGCTACGTGCGATTCAAGATGAGTATAGAGAAAAAATCTCCTTGCATAATACGTTTGAAAAACAACAACTAGCGCTAGTAGCAGGTGTTGATATTGCTTATTGGACTAACGAAGAAACAGATTATGGTGTGTGCTGTATACAGGTTCTTGATTATCAAACGAAAAAAGTTGTTGAAGCGGTAGAATACGTAGGAGAGGTAACGTTTCCTTATATACCAGGCTATCTAGCCTTTCGAGAGCTACCGCTTATTAAAGAGGCGATAAAAAAGCTAACGAGCGCTCCAGACCTTTATATGTTTGATGGCAACGGCTACTTGCATCATCGAAATATGGGGATTGCAACACATGCATCCTTTGAACTTGAAAAGCCAACGATTGGCGTCGCAAAAACGTATTTTAAAGTTGGAAACGTTGATTTTACAATGCCGGAAAATAAAAAAGGAGCGTATACCGATATTATTGTTGATGGCACCATCTACGGCCGAGCTCTTCGGACACGTGTGGATGTAAAGCCTGTGTTTCTTTCATGTGGAAACTGGATCGACCTTGACACGGCTACAGAAATTACGATGTATTTGGTGGAAAAGGATAGTCGCCTGCCTGTCACCACACGATACGCAGATCTCGCAACATATGAAGCGAGAAGAATGTATAATAACAACAACGAAGGAAAGTAGTAAAAATAGTTGATAGAAGCTTAGACGCTCGTTACCTGATTTTAGTTGGGCAACGAAAAGAAAAAAATGGTAAACTATTAAAAGAGATATATGCTGTTATAACGGTCTACATACTGCTTGACCTTGTGAAGGAAAGTCATACCTTTAGTTTAGCGTATATATCATAGATGATTAGAGTAGTCCACGATATGATATGTAAAATTGGGGTGGTAATATTGACGATAACAATACAGGAACTACACTTATACAGTAACTTTAATGAACTAGCAACCGATATATTAAGTTTAGCCAAAGAAATTTTGCCTGACCGTTTATTATACCTTAGTGCATTCACCGAAAATGAACAGGTTGTGCTGCAGCTCTCCGAGGAAAATGATTATATTGGCATTGAGGAAGGGATGTCTCTTAATCTTCAGGACACAGTTTGCTGCCGCATTGATTTTCAAAGCGGAATGCCTTTAATATTCGAAGATATTAGTAAAGAGCCATGCTTAAACGATCTTAGAGAAAGATTGACCGACGTTAATATTAATTCGTACCTTGGCATTCCAATTGTGCTTCGAAACGGGCGGATATTTGGTACGCTTTGCGCCGTTCATCAAGACGCCAAAACGTTTAATGAAAAAAGCATTAAAATGGTAGAGCGAATTGCTAAAATGTTTTCTTACTATTTAGAGTTAGAGAGCGTGGCTTATCGCGATCATTTGACAGGATTATATAATCGTCGTTTTCTAGACAAAATGTTTCGGGAAAATGCTTCGTTCGCAGGGTCTATTCTTTTTCTTGATTTAGACGGCTTTAAAAAAGTAAACGATGTATATGGACACGAAGAAGGAGATGACGTTTTAAAAGAAGTAGGTGATCGAATTCTCTCAATTATCGACGCGAAGAAACTACCTGCAACGGCGGTTCGTCTCGGAGGAGATGAGTTTATTCTGCACATTTCAAAGCACTTGACCAATGAGGAATTGGCTGATTTAGCTGATTATATACTTCTTCAGCTGTCAGCTTGGGATGATCGTCTTCAAGATGTGAATTTATCTGTGAGTGTGGGCATTGTGCCGTATGAGGCTAGTGGTTCTAATTTGGATAGCTTGTTAAAAAAAGCAGACGATGCGTTATATGAAGCAAAGAACAGTGGCAAAAACACGTATTGCTTTTGGTAGCCTGCTCATTATTAAAAAGCATAGCGTCAAATGAGTAGAGGGGAAGGCGATAATGATGTCCAACCACAAGTCGCGAGATAAAAAGAGCATTTTATTTCGAAGTTATCTTATTCTTATGTTACTGGTATACGGTACTTATGCATGGATAGAAGTTTCAAAGGGCGAATGGTACGATACAGCATGGACCTCTTCTATATCTGCCGAAAAATCATTTGATCACTTGAACCGCTTAACAACATGGACAACAAAGGTAGATGGCTTTTTTATTCTACTATTTTTAGTCACGATGGTCGTCAGCGTGTACAGATTTAATAGAGCCATCATGGCGCGTTTTATGAAAACAAATCTTTTTCTTTTTTTCGGTACTACTTTTACGGGAGTAGTGCTTTTTCTGACCACGCCACTGCCAATCGGAAACTTGCTGCAGCCACTCTTTTTACCTGTTGTGATGACGGGTGGATTATTTGCTTATGTCAAGTGGAAAGAGATGAGGGGTGCTCGGTAAGGAAGAACACAAGATCATGACAAAAAACGCTATGCGAAACGTTCGCACAGCGTTTTTTCTTTATAATCGGGGATCAACGGGATCGGACTCCATTGCTAACGTACCAAGAACACACTCGTGAACGCGTTCTGTCGTTTCTTCATCCACAAAACGTCGAATGCCTTCTAAACCAAGAGAAAATTCCATTAGTGCAAGTTTTTGCTTTTTGGATACGCTCCGCTCTTTTAATCGTTTTAGATTCTCAGGTAGCAGGTAGTCCATTCCATAAATGATGTTTAAGTATTTCTGTCCGCGTACTTTAATCGCAGGCTGAATCACCTTTCCTTTGACGGAGGTGAGAAACGTTTCTGGTTTAATGACAATTCCTTCATGTCCGTCACTTGTGATGTCCTCCCACCATTTAATAACTTCCTCTTCGCTGTCTTCATCTGAAATGATCATAAAATCAGTTTGGACAAACAAATCCACCATTTGAGAAAATGCTTGATTCATTTTCATGTGCCACGTGTGGGGTTTATGAAAGAAGGTGCTGTTGCTGTGTGCAAGCACATGAAATGGCGCAATCTGTATACGATTAATATCCTCAACGTCCCAGCAATATTTTTGAAACACATCTTTAAATTGTTCAGCGTGGTCAAGTTTCTGTTCGTACTCGTTCACCCATGACTCAAGTTCAGGTGTAGCTTGGAGGGCGTTTTTAAGTTTTGCTAGCAGCATGCTTCTGTCTAGTAGGGCGTGTTCTGCTACATTTGCATACTGATCATTAATAAGCTCTTTTGCTTTTAAATTCCAAGGCATAATTTCGGCATCTAGAAGGACGTATTCTGTATCATATTTTTCAAAATAACCGTGCTCACGAAGACTTTGGTTTATTTGTAAAAGGACATTTTTCTCCGTGTCCGCTTTGAAAAATCGTCTTCCTGTTCGCGTATAAATGGTTCCTAATGTTTCCCGACCGATATGTTTTTTTGCAGCCTCTGGATCTTTAAAAAGAAGCAGTATTCCGCGACTCCCCATATGCTTTTTCTCAGCGACCATAGTTGTTATACCAAGCTTTCGGTAATACTCAATCGCTTCCTTTGGATGCTCTAGATAATCAGGCAAAGGAGAAGGAGTAGGCGTAGGACTCATCGTAGGTGGGATGTACACCAGTTCTTCAATTGGCACTGTGAAATGAGACACCGTGTCGAGCGCTGGGATAATATGCTCTTTTGGAATGCGAACGTCGTTTGAATCTCGCGTTGAAACAGAATAGCCGTTTAAGAACTTCGCAATGTTCGGTGGATTTAAGCGCTGTGCTGCAAGTTCCTTTAATGGATTTTGCTCGCTGTTTGAGTAATCTTTTTTCGCCTGTACTGCTACAAATTCTTGTTCCGGATAGCGAAGCGCTGTTAGTTCTCCACCGAATACGACGCCTTGGTCGATATTTACCGTATTGTGTACAGTCAGCGGTTTCTTTTTCGGATCGTGTCCCCATACGATAAGAGTTGATGTCGCGTGATGAATGGACCAATCTTTTCGAATAGGTTTTCCGCTTTCATGAAATCCATCCGACTCGCCGTAACGACAGAAATCGGAAATAATTTGCGATTGTTTTCCGATAAATTCATCTTTAATTCCTGCGTGTGTACAGACAAGGGTCGCCACCCCGTTTTTCGTTAAGATGTAATGAGAAGGAGCATTCATCAGCATTTCTTTTAAATTCTGTTTTAAATTTGCTGTTTCCTCGTCACCAAGTTCTTGTTGAAACTGCTGAAGTTCCTTTTCAACCCGTTCATCTCCATGACTTAACATAACGTTGCGACCGTCAAGCCAGCGAGCAATCTTCCAACCGTGGTTGCTATCAATCATGTAGCCAAGCCCTTTTTTAATGTGACGACTGAAAAACGTCATCGTTTGAAGTGATTTTGGTCCACGGCTCATAATATCACCGAGTGATAAAAACTTGCGGCCTTCTGGATGAATAAAGTAGGATTCCTCATTTTTTTGATACCCAAGCTTTTCTAAAAGTTCAATCATTTCATCATAGCACCCGTGGATGTCTCCGATAATATCAATACCGCTTGACGCATCAATTTCCAGAGGATTACGTTTCTCTCGAACAAATGTGAAGTTCTTGTCGTCTGAAAGAAAATACACAGAGCGATAGCCTTCTTTTTTCATAAAACGTTTTTCACGCTTGAATACTTGATACTGTTGCTTGATGCGACGTTTGCCTCTTGGGTTGTCCCGATTTTGATCACGCGCTAATAACGTATCTTGATCAACGCCTAATACGATAGCGACGACAGGAACATGGTGGCGTCTTCCCATCTCAATATATTTTTTTCGGTCATCGGGATGAAGGTGTGTAGCATCAACAAATGTAACTTTGTTAAGCTTACATCTTGCTTCAATTAGTGAGTCCATCAGCGTAAATGCTGCTTTTGAAATTTGCTGATATTGATTGTAAAGTACATCTGCCTCGTCTTTTGGTCTGTTTGTCCAATCCATGAATTCAATATCGCTTGTCAGAACCCGAAACGTATCAGAGCTTACCACTTCTGATGAAAGAATTTGCTGTTTCTGAATGAGTTCTTGTATAAGCGTGGACTTTCCACTATTAGAAGGACCAACGAATAATATAATTCCTGAATAGGGGATATAGAGATTCATCGTTATTGCTCCTTTCTGGTGAATATACACATTTGTGTTGGGGTTCCGTATTCTTCGTGTTTGGTGCCGATGCCATTAAATGAAAGCTGGTAGTTATTCTGATGATTTTGGGTATCACACCATTGTGTAAATTCATCGCGTGACCACTCAAACCGGTGATCATCATGGCGGTAATCTTTGCCGAGATTGTATACGGAATTGTAGTCTGCATTTGGCGTCGTAACGATGAGCGTACGTGGTTGATAGTGATGGAGAATTGTATCCATCACTTTTGGTAGGCGATGCTCATCAATATGCTCAATAACTTCGCATAAAATCATCACATCTTTTTTCATGAATCGCTCATCGTAGTAAAAAAGGGAACCTGTGATGGAAGTAGGGAGTAGAAACCCTTCTTCAGCAGAAGCTTTTTCAAATCGATGTCGTGCTTGAAGAATAGACCGCTGTGAAGGCTCTACTGCGAGAATTTCCTTCACCCCCTCTACAAATCCAAGCTGAACCGACAATTTTCCTTCACCAGATCCAAAGTCGACGATATGCTGGTGAGCTTCTAACGATTGAATAACCTGAATAATTTTCTCATAGCGCTGTTCATTTAAACGAATAGAGGTGCTTACAGGCGGTAACTCCTCTGATGAAGATGTTGTGTTCTCTACTAAACGAATCATTTCTTTGAACCGAAGCCCACGTTCTAAGATGAAATTTCGTTCTGGATGCTCGTCTAACCATCCTTCTCCATACCGTGTGATTTTTTCCACTTCTTTTTCATCAATAAAATAGTGCTTATAGTTATCCAATACGGGAATTAAGACAAACAGCTGACGAAGGCCACTTTGCAACGTGACAAATCCCTCTAAGGTAATAGACCGTGCAGCGCTTTGTTTTGACATTGAAAAGTGATAATCATTTGAACCGTATGTAACAGATACGGAATAGCCCAGCGGTTCAAATAGGTTTCGAATTTGCTCGTCTGACAGATCAGAAGCTAAAGGACCAAATTCAAACTGAAAGGCAAATTGATGATCCACCCATTTCTGATATTCTTCCTTCGATTTTCCGTTTAGTGCCGTTCCAAGAGAAGTTCGTAAAAGAGTGCAAAAAATACTACTAACAGCAAATTCGCGGTCATTAATATAAGAAGTAATGTCGTATATTTCAGAACGATTTCTCGATAATTCAATTGAATCAGGCGTGACAAAAAACGTCACGTCCAATTTTTCTTGCGTACATTCCGTATAAAACATTCGGACGAGGTGTCCGTTATGCATGCGTTCGTACAGGTTGTTTGGATTTTTAGCCAATAGATATGAAATGGCATCTGCGTTTTCCCCATGTGCTTTAATAGTAAGTTGCATAAAGACCCTTCTTTCATAAGTGAGTATAAAAATGGATGTATGTCCAAATTTTCAAAATTCATGATACGTTAATAGATTACCATATATTGTAGAGATTACTTGTTTTAAAAGGGATTTTACGTAAAGAAGCATGAGCGTTCATCCAAATGTAGATTCAATCATCTGTCCAAATTGCTTTTGGATTTGTTAACGTAATATACTGCCACGCCGTTCCTGCTACAGAGGGCCATACGTGAAATTTGTAGGGGGAAGGTGAGAATCCTTTATGTGTATAGACAAGTCCTCCGTTTGGGTCCGCATCCTGCATGTATAGCATAGAATTAATGAATGAATGTGCTTCTTTTCCTTGGCGCTTGAAGAGGTTAATGACTCCCCACGTTCCTTCTGTCCAAATGACCTCCGGCGCATTTGCGTATCCCTTACCGAATGGCTTGTAGCCCTCTAACGTTTTCTTTGTAGAAAAAGTTTGGTTGAAAGAGTTTAAGTCATCACTTTTTTTCATATGCTGACCGGTCATTTTAAACGTATTTAAATGAGCGGCTGCTTTTTTAGCCATATCTTGCTCCCCGGTAGCTTCTAAAAAAATAGCTCCCCACGCGTTAGCGTCTAGCGTGTCGGCATCGTCCTGTATACCCTGATCAAAACGTTCCTCTTGTTCATTCCAATGATGAACGAGCAACGAATGTTTTATTTTCTTAGCCGCTTCTACATATGTTTGATCGTTTGTTTGTAATCCTAAATTCCGTAGAAAAAAGTATGCATCAATGTTGTGCTCAGTTGAAAACCAGTTCACATCGGGTCCACCCTTAATGCTTCCGGTAGTAGAATCTTGTTGTGTAAGTAAATAGTTACCTGCTTGTATTGCAAAAGAACGATAGGAGGAATCGTGAAAGATTTTTTCATAAGTAAGTGCGGCATCTCCTGCCCATGCAATGGCGCCACTTCGCTTGGTTGTATCGACAGGACCTGTAAAAATATCATAGGAAAAAGCGAGCGAACCATCTTCGTTTTGTAAATGAGATAGCGAATCTAATAGGGAAGAAGCGCGCTTTTGATCGCTTGCAAGTGAAAAAGAAATGACGGCCAAAGCATTGTCATACAGCCAGCTTCTTTGGTTGATGCCCGTTTTAATATCAGGGTCATTAAGTGGCACATTGTACGATCGAATTAACGAATATTTTGGTTCTTCAGTGGTAGCCACTACTTTCTGATCTTTTTTCTGTACGACTTGAGCCATTTTGGCTCCTTTTCGAATCGAGATGTTCTCCTCAGGTGTACTCCGTATCATAAAAGTGCCATCCGAGTGAAGGGGAACCGTTGCTTGTAAATAGGGTTGATCAGAAACGGAATAAATTTCCACAACGTAATTCATGATGGTTCCTTTGTTTGGGTGCTGGCTCGCTGTAGCAACAAGGCGATCTTCTTCATCTTTTAACACAATAATGGCCTCTCCTTGAATAGACAATGTTCCTGCTGACCATGTTCCGTCCTTTTTTAGCTGCACGTTAGCTCGTTCGTAGAGTATATCTGTTTTATCATAAATGACGAGATGATACGTATGGATTTTTGAGAGATTTCCCCATGTGCCTTTAATTTCCCCATGAAAGCCAGAAGAATAATTACGTGAAAGTTGTATAAAAGGGTGTGGCTCGACCTGCACGTTCGGTAAGAAACGAATGTCAACTTGCCCTTTTATACTTGAAATTTCGTCCGTTGAGTAGGCTTGGTCAAATTTTATTTGTTGATTAGAGAGAGGGTCGTATTGTGATTTCAGCCAATTTAACGCATCCTGTTGATGAATTTGTCTTGAAGGAGAAGACGCAGTTGGTTTTACGGTAACCATCTTACTATACAAAAAGAAACCTATAGAGCCTACCAAAAGTAATGGAATCATCCATGCTAACAATCGTTTCATTTTCATCACCTTTTAATAAAAATCAAATATTTTCCAATTAATAGTATGATAGACGCTTATGAAAGTAAATAGAGAGCGCGCATCTTTTGTAAAAGAGGAGAGAACGGAATACAAGGAGAACTAATAGGAAGACTAGGAGGTTACAATATTGCTTACATTCACGCAAAATTAGAAGATTTGTACTATGCTCAAGAAGAAGGAATTGATTACACTCTAAAAAAATATGGACTAGATGCCATTGTGTTTCCTGCTTATCTAAACTCGACAATTAGTGCAAAGGCAGGTTATCCGTCGATCGCCGTTCCTGCTGGTTATCAGGCGTCTGGACGGCCATTTGGTATTACGTTTGCTGGTGGAGCATTTTCAGAAAAGAAGTTGATTCAGCTTGCGTATGCTTTTGAGCAAAAAACGAAGCACCGAAAAAGCCCACGTTTTTAGCGTAGGCTGCCAGCGATGCACATGAGACCTTAACTACTTATGATATATGTGTTGACACTCCCATATTTTGCTTGATAACCTTTTCATATAGTGAACAAAACAAAGGGGATGAGAACAATGAAAGTAAGGACGATTGAGCAGGCGAAAGAGTTGGATCAACATGATTCGCTACGTCGTTTTCGAGAAGAGTTTTACATAAAGAAGAATTCCATTTATATGGATGGAAATTCACTTGGATTATTATCAAAGCGTGCTGAAAAAACGCTTTTAGCCTCTTTAAATGACTGGAAAGAACATGGAATTGATGGGTGGATGCAGGGGAGTTATCCGTGGTTCTCGTTATCAGAAACGCTAGGTGAGAAAATGGCTCCCTTAGTCGGGGCATTACCTGACGAAGTGATCGTTACAGGATCTACAACGGTCAACCTTCATCAAATTCTAGCTACCTTTTATCAGCCAAGCGGTGATCGAACAAAGATCTTAGCCGATGAGCTGACGTTTCCGTCTGATATTTATGCCATTCAAAGTCATCTTCAAACGCACGGCTATGAGCCAACAGAACACCTCGTACAGGTAAAAAGCCGAGACGGTCGTTTTTTAGAAGAGGACGATATTATTGAAGCGATGACAAGTGAAATCGCACTGATTATTTTGCCAACTGTTTTATACCGAAGTGGTCAAGTGTTAGATATAAAACGGTTAACAGAAGAGGCGCATAAAAGAGGCATCCTGATTGGTTTTGACGGCTGCCATTCTGTCGGTGCCGTTCCGCATTCTTTTAGTGAATGGGATGTAGATTTTGCTTATTGGTGCAATTATAAACATTTAAATGGAGGTCCTGGTGCAGTGGGGTCTCTGTATGTGAACAAACGTCATTTCGGAACGTCGCCTGGTCTTGCGGGGTGGTTTGGATCACGAAAAGACAAGCAGTTTGATATGGAGCATACGCTGACACCAGCTGAGCATGCAGGCGCTTATCAAATCGGGACACCGCACGTATTAAGCGTAGCGCCGCTAATTGGATCGCTTGAGATCTTTGCAGAAGCAGGAATTGAAAATATCCGTCAAAAATCACTTCATATGACGCAATATTTAATGAGCCTGCTTGAACAAGAGCTTTCAGGATTTGAGTTTTATATTGGAAGTCCCCGTGAAGAATCTCGCTTAGGTGGTCATGTGAGTTTGGAGCATAAAGAGGCGGCTCGCATTTGTAAGGCTCTAAAGGAGAATGGCATTATACCGGATTTTCGTGCACCAAATATTATTCGACTAGCACCTATTGCCCTATACACCACCTATGAGGAAGTGTGGAGCGTCGTCCAAGTGTTAAAGAGAATTATGACAGAAAAGCAGTATGAAAAATTTAAAAATGAGCGGGAAGTTGTGGCTTAATAAAATTAAAGGGGAAATAAGCTGATGACAAACGGGGAACAGAAAAGGTCCATGGAAGTACAAAATCGGATTCAATCGGATTTTCAGCAGAACATGTCGTACGGAGATTATCTACATCTGGATGAAATTTTAAGCAGTCAACACCGTCTCTCAGATCATCACGATGAAATGCTGTTTATTATCATTCATCAATCTTCTGAACTGTGGATGAAGCTTATTTTACACGAGCTAAGTGCCGCGACTGCTTGTATCAAACAAAACAATCTTGAACCTTCTTTTAAAATGCTATCGCGCGTTTCACGTATTCAACAGCAGCTGATTCAATCATGGAGCATTTTATCGACGTTAACGCCAGCGGAATATATGGAGTTTCGTGATAAACTCGGCCAGTCATCAGGATTTCAGTCCTATCAAAACCGCTTAATTGAATTTGCGTTAGGAAATAAAAATGAGCACATGCTTGCCGTGTATAAGCATGATCAGCCGCTGTACGAAAAAATGCAGGGAGCCCTTCGTGAGCCTAGTCTATACGATGCAGCTATTCATGCGCTTGTGAAGCGAGGATTAAAAGTAGATGATGCCGCGCTAAGCCGTGATTATTCCAAAATGTATGAACCAAATGAAAGTGTCGAAGAAGCGTGGCTGACGGTTTATCGAGATGTTGGAAAATATTGGGATTTGTATGAGCTGGCTGAAAAATTAGTGGATGTTGGTCATCAGCAGCAAATATGGCGCTTTAATCATATGAGTACGGTTGAGCGTATTATCGGTCACAAGCAGGGAACGGGAGGATCATCAGGCGTCACGTACTTGAAACGCGCGCTTGATCAACACTTTTTCCCTGAACTATGGAATTTACGGACGAAAATTTAAGCACACAAGTGGGAGTACGAACAGTACTCTCTCTTAGTGTAGTTGCCGTTTTTCTTCGTTTCGAAGCGACATCCTTACCGACCACATAACTCCACCTACGATGCCTGTCACTGGTGCTATGTACGTAAGCAACCCAAACGCAAGAGCCATCCCAAATCCTCTAGCCACGCCACTTGATGGATCGCTGTCATTTTGTTGGGAAATGAAGAAGATAAACAAAAGAACCAACGGAATGACAACAGTCAGAACGCTTGTTACGAGAAAGCCTGCAATGAGGTGAAGCAGTTTTTTCATTCAACCTAACCTCCTTGTACTAGTAGCTATTCTCCGTTTTGAAGTTCCTCCTACATTTACTCATTTAATAGTTCACACTGATGGAAAGGAGCGTGATCCAACACCATGAAATTAGACATCGACATAAGACGTAGAGATATACCAAAACATATGTTGCAGCGCTTAACACTGGATTATCACATGAGTTTTAAATCAGTTGCTTTCGGATATAAAGTGTTAATGATTGCCTTTTTTACGCTCATTCCTCTGTTTGCTACACAGAATAAAACACTGTTTTATCTCGACTCTGTGCTTGTTGGGGTTTTATTTGTATGGACAGTGAAAATATCTTTAACGAGTGAAAATAAGTTTGTTAGAGAACCGACTCTCTTTTTAGGAGTCGCGGGTCTGCTAAGGTCTATTGCTCATTTTTATCACATCCATGCAAGTCGCCTATTATGCGGGTATAAATGCTACAAGTTACTACGTCTTCCTAACACTCGTATTTCTTTCTACGCTATTACATTAAAAAACACAATAGGTGGAAAGAAACAGCTCCCCAACAAAAACAATCTCACCTAGCGCTTGTGAAGTTTCTATATGCAGGTGGTTCGATTGGTTATTTACTTGGTCAGTTTTTGCTAGGGCATCCAGATACAATTATGCCTCTTTTTATGACATTAATTTATCAAGGGTTTAGCTTGTTTTTTATATTTATGGGAGCTAATAACCTCCATAAATATCGGTTTATGACAAAAAACATTGAACTCGTAAAAAGGCTGAATGGGAGTAGAAGAGTGCAACCTAAAAATAACCGTACAAAAAATGTTTAAGGCATTTTGCTCAAACGATTTACTCGTTTTTTTGAAAGAAGGGGACAGCAACTGTCTTTAAAAATGCGGAAGAATATAAAAAGCACCTATCAGCTACGATAGATGCTTTTCGTTCATCCTTTTAATAATATAGATGCATAATAAGCGTCTATAATCGCTTCATCAGAGTGAGGAATCGCCTCACCTTTTACAAGCTGAGCGCCGTTTATACAGCCGCTTGTTAAGAGAATAATGTCATTTTCTTCACCAAGAGATAGTGAGGTTAATACACCTTCTCTACGAGTAGGAGCGCGATGGATGTTCGGGTGATGTGGATCTGAGAATCCTGATATCACGTTGTCAACGATAATATTCGGATCATGAAATCCTGGGTGATCCACCGTTACCACAATTTCATCGGCCTGTCCTTCAGCTACTCGAGCCATTTTCGGCATTTTATTAAAATCACGTATCCCAATTCCCGCGATCATTAGAATGAGTCGGTTATGAGGTAGCTTTTTCACCTCGTGTAGGAGGCGTGTTAGTGCCACGGGCGTATGCGCGTAGTCTAAAATCACTCGTTGATTATTTGGCCCTTGAATAACTTGAAAGCGACCTTCGGGACTTTCAAGATTTGGGAGCACGTCCAAAATGTCTTCAATATGATACCCAAGGAGAAGCGCCGTTCCGATCGCAGACAGGACGTTTGCGATGTTGTAATCTCCGTACACAGGAGCAAATACCTCATAGCGATTTCCTTTGAAATGTAAGTCAAATGCTGTACCAGCGCTTGTCGTTGTTAAATATCGAGCTTGAAGCATAGCAGGAACGCCTTCTGAAATGCTGTATGTGACCATACGCCCTGTGAACGTCTTCAATAAATCATCGCCCATTCCTTCATCCTCAACGTTCACAACCGCGCTCTTAGCCTGTTGAAACAACCTCATTTTCGACTGCTTGTAGTGCTCCATTGTTTTATGGTATTCCAAGTGTTCTTCAGAAAAATTCGTATGAATGGCAACATCAAACGTCATGCCTTCTACGCGCTGTTGATCAAGGGCGATGGACGACACTTCCATAACGGCAGCCTGATCATGTAGAGAGAGAAGATCATGAAAAATGTAATGCAAATCTGTCGACTCAGGAGTAGTCGGTGTGCTTTTGGCGTATACAAGCTTTTGCTTAGACGACCAAATGCCGGTTGTTCCGATTGATCCTGTTGGCAGATGAAGAAGTGTTAGGAGAGACCTGACGTATGCAGCAACGGTGGTTTTGCCGTTCGTCCCCGTAACACCAATCGTTTTTAGCTTATCATCTGAATTTCCATAGAAAGATTTTGAAAAATGTGCCATGAAAAAGCGTACGTCGTCTACGACTAGGAACGTACAATGTGGAAATCGTTTACTGAGCTGTTTTAGTTGATAAGAGCTTGTTCCCACAACGGTAACGGCTCCCTTCTTCACAGCATCTGATATATATTCATGGCCATCATGGTTTTCACCTTTAATGCTAAAGAATATACCGTCTTTTTGGACGAGACGAGAGTCATATGCTAAATGTGTAATGTATTGTGTTGTCGGTCCAAAAATATCGTTAAATGGTAAATCTAGTTGTTTAAAATGAATATTCATACGCACCCTCACGTTTTAAATTTTTAAAAAAGGTAACACGTTTATCGAATAAAGGTAAATAGTAATGACCGCCTCAATGTGCTGGTAAATATAAGAAACGTCCAGTCTTCTTTTTATATTTACTATCTCAACTTTTTTGTCCTCATATTCATATACTCTTTTTTTATTGAGATGAAACCTTTTTTTCACTTAAACATCTTCCACCTCTTCAAAAATTTAGTTTTTGGATAAAAATGGATATGTAAAGTGTATAAATAATTAAATAATTCCGGAAAATAATTGTTCGAAAAGTCTTAATTATTTTCCTTATTATGGTTATTATCTAGATTATTGGAACCTTTTGCTAAAAAAATAAAGGTTATCTTTTTACTCAGAAAAACATCTTTTCTATACTTAAAAGCGGAATGAACGTTCATTCCGCTTTTTTTGAAAAGAGGTGAAGAGATGGGAGCGACACCCACAAAGCAGAGCGCTATATTTTCAGCTTCACTCGTTTTGTTTGCAGAAAGAGGGTTTGATGCAACAACGATTCCAATGATTGCAGAAGGTGCAAATGTTGGTGCTGGAACCATTTATCGCTATTTTAAAAACAAAGAGAGCTTAGTCAATGAGCTATTTCAAAAGTATGTAAAGGAATTCCTTGTTTGTATAGAAAAAGGCCTTTTGGTTCATCGCAAGGATTTTAGGGAAGGGTTTCATCATATATTTAGGGGAATGATTCAATTTACCGTTGAAAATCCTCGTGCACTGCGCTTCATTAAAACGCATAGCCAAGGTGCATTTCTAGATGAAAAAAGCTTGAAAGAATATGAAAAACTAGTCGATCTAGTGTGTGATTTTTTTCGTGAGGGTCAACAGGAGGGGTCTATTCGTACCCTACACGTGAACGCTCTCATTGCCATTTTATTTGGAAGCTTCATGGAAGTACATTCTCTCGTTGAAAGTCAGCATATTATCTTAAGCAAAGAGTTGCTCGATGAGCTTGAGGAAAGTCTTTGGGCAGCTATTAAACAATGTTAATAAGAAAAGAGAGTGATTGAAATGTCATTAAAACAAATTCCACAGCCAGAAACATTTGGCGAACTAAAAAACTTACCACTGCTTAATACTGAAAAACCAATTCAGTCACTAATGAAAATTGCACAAGAAATGGGCGAAATCTTCTTATTTGAAGGTCCAGGACGTACGACACGCTATGTGTCTAGTCATCGTTTAGTGAAAGAAGTATCAGATGAATCACGTTTTGATAAAAACTTAAGTCAAGCGCTTAAAAACGTACGTGATTTTACAGGTGACGGATTATTTACGAGCTGGACACATGAAAAGAATTGGAAAAAAGCACACAACATCCTTCTGCCAAGCTTTAGCCAGCAGGCGATGAAAGGCTATCACAACATGATGGTGGATATTGCCGTGCAGCTTGTTCAGAAGTGGGAGCGCCTAAATGCTGACGAGCACATTGAAGTTCCAGAAGATATGACGCGCCTAACGCTTGATACGATTGGACTTTGTGGATTTAATTATCGCTTTAATAGCTTTTATCGTGATCAACCGCATCCGTTCATTACAAGCATGGTTCGCGCATTAGATGAGTCCATGACGCGCCTTAATCGCGTTAACCCTGACGATCCGATGTACGATGAGCGTAAAGAGCAGTTCCAGGAAGATATTAAATACATGAACGATCTAGTGGATAAAATTATCGCAGATCGCAAAGAAAGCGGCGAAGAAGCGGACGATTTACTAACACATATGCTAAACGGAAAAGATCCGGAAACAGGAGAACCACTAGATGATGAAAACATTCGTTATCAAATTATTACGTTCTTAATTGCTGGTCACGAAACAACAAGCGGATTGCTATCATTTACGTTATACTACCTAGTGAAAAATCCATCGATTCTAAAAAAAGCAGCCGATGAAGCTGCGCGCGTTCTCGTTGATTCTGTTCCAACCTATAAGCAGGTAAAGCAGTTAAAATACATCGGTATGGTTCTTAATGAGGCATTACGCTTATGGCCAACAGCACCTGCATTCTCTCTCTATGCAAAAGAAGATACGGTGATTGGTGGAGAGTATGAGTTGAAAAAAGATGATGAAATCATGGTTCATCTTCCACAGCTTCACCGTGATCAATCGATTTGGGGTGACGATGTAGAAGATTTCCGTCCAGAACGTTTTGAAAATCCAAGTGCCATTCCGCAGCATGCATTCAAACCGTTTGGTAATGGGCAACGTGCATGTATCGGTCAACAATTTGCCCTGCACGAAGCAACACTTGTGCTTGGGATGATCTTAAAACACTTTGATTTTGAAGATCACACGAACTACGAGCTCGATATTAAAGAAACGCTGACGCTGAAGCCAGAAGGATTTGTCGTAAAAGCAAAATCGAAGAAAATTCCGCTTGGGGGCATTCCAACTGCTAAACCAGAAGCACCAAAAGCTAAACGACAAAAAGCTGAAGATGCTCACAACACGCCGCTACTTCTTTTATATGGATCAAATATGGGAACAGCAGAAGGCACGGCGCGTGACCTGGCAGATATTGCGATGAGCAAAGGTTTTGCTCCAACGGTTGCCTCATTAGATGCATATGCAGGGAATCTTCCAACAGAAGGTGCTGTTTTAATCATTTCGGCCTCTTACAACGGTCATCCACCGGATAATGCGAAGAGCTTTGTCGAATGGTTATCTCATGCATCAAGTGCAGAAGGGGTACGCTATGCGGTGTTTGGTTGCGGAGATAAAAACTGGGCGACAACGTATCAGAAAGTACCTGCGTTCATCGATGAAACGCTCGAACAATTAGGAGCACAGCGCCTTACGGATCGTGGCGAGGCAGATGTGAGCGATGATTTTGAAGGTGCGTATGAGGAATGGAAAGAGCATCTTTGGCATGATTTAGCGGATGCATTTGGCTTAGAAATGCCAGAGAAAGAAGAAAATACAACATCTCTAACACTTGAATTTATCGATGGTAGCTTACAAATGCCATTAGCGAAGCAGCACCATGCATTTAATGCCACAGTGGTGTCTAATAAAGAGCTTCAACAGCCTTGTAGTGCGAGAAGTACACGTCATGTAGAAGTACAGCTACCTGAAGGCGTAACGTATCAAGAAGGAGATCACCTTGGTGTTATTCCGAAAAATTACCCAGAGCTTGTAAATCGCGTGCTCACCCGTTTTGCTTTAGATGGATCTAGCCTTATTCGTTTACAGGCAGAGGAAGAAAAGCTTTCACACCTACCGCTTAATCGTACGGTAACGATTGAAGAGCTTCTTCAATTTGTTGAGCTTCAAGAGCCGGTGACGCGTCAACAGCTGCGTGCTATGGCTGCTAAAACCGTTTGTCCACCTCATAAGGTAGAACTTGAAGCACTTTTAGAAAAAGAAGTGTACAAAGAACAAGTGCTTCAAAAACGTTTAACAATGCTTGAGCTATTGGAGAAGTATCCGGCGTGTGAAATGGAGTTTGGTGAGGTAATTGAATTGTTGCCAGCATTACGTCCGCGCTACTACTCAATTTCTTCCTCTCCGAAGAAATCAGAGGGGCAACCAAGCATAACGGTTAGTGTAGTAAAAGGAGACTCTTGGAGTGGAAACGGTACGTACCAAGGAATTGCGACGACCTATTTATCACAGCTTCGAGAAGGGGATTCGATTACGTGCTTTGTATCTACACCACAATCAGGATTCTCCTTACCAAGGGACTCAAAAACGCCCGTTATTATGGTAGGACCAGGTACTGGAGTAGCACCATTTAGAGGATTTGTACAAGCGAGAGAATCCTTGAAAGAAAATGGGATAGCGTTAGGAGAAGCACATCTTTACTTTGGTTGCCGTTCTCTCAATGAAGATTATCTCTATCAGGGGGAATTAGAACATGCGGAGAAAAACGGCATTGTCACACTTCATACCGCTTTTTCACGTATGAGCGATCAGCCTAAAACATATGTACAGCATTTAATGGAGCACGACATTAAACATTTAATCTCCTTGCTAGATGACGGTGCGCACTTCTATATCTGCGGTGACGGAAGCCAAATGGCTCCTGACGTAGAACGTACGTTAATGAGTGGTTATCAAACCGTTCATAATGTGAATGTAGAAGAAGCGAGAAAATGGTTGCAATCTCTAGAAGAGAGTGGCCGATATGCGAAAGACGTTTGGGCAGGATAACAACTATTAATTTTCTACAAAACTAGAAGCCTTCTCCTTTAATAGGAGAGGGCTTCTTTCATAACAGCTTTTCATAGCAAACGCACTCGTGTACACGTTTGAACTGACGCATGACCTCTTCTTTTTGACTCCCTGCGTAATGAGCAAAGGTTTGGATCGGATATAGGTTCTTGTATGTACTTTGTATGGATTGATCCATTTCTGCTTGTTTGTCTATGAACACGTGCAAGTAGGAATCTACTAATGCAAAGTGCTGGTTTTCATACCATTTCCGTACCCACTCATCATCCCTAGTCCACGCTTCTAAGCGATTTAACTCATGGGTTTTAGCCAGTTCTTCTCCCTTGTCCAAAAGGCGTGTGGCAATTCCTTGTCGCTGAAAGTCAGGATGAACCGCAATGTGCCAAATCATTCCCCCTAACCCCGACCCTCTTGAACAAACGCTGCGCTCTATTATTTCGTACTCAATATCTAACAACCCAACAATCTGTCCATCTACTTCTGCGACTAGTTCAATAGAAGGATTCTCATAACGTTCTTTTTTACGAAGCACATGGTCAAAATAAGCGGTATTCAAGAAAGATAGAACTCTGCATCGTAGCCAGCTCTCTTCATCTTTTAACTCGTAAGGTCTAATAATCATCTCGTTTCCCCCCCGTGGTTATTTATTCCAATATATAAAAGAAGAAGGATGCTTGTCCATAGAAATGAAGAGGTTATAAATAAAATCACCTTGTATGAGTTGACTGGTGATAAAAGAATAGTATTAAATGAAGGAACAGCGTGATAAACCGAAACGTTTAAAAATGAGGAAACCGTGGAAAACATATACTATCCTTAAAGGAGGAGATAGAAATGAGAACGATGAAAAAAGGAACCAAGTGGTTGGCTGCGACGGTGTTAGCTGGTTCAGCGCTAGGCGCAGGAGCAGTTGCAGGAGCGCAAACAACTCACAACGCTCCGACAAAAACGGTCTCTTCTACAACTCAATCAGAGGCCATCGAGAAGCTACATGACATTTACAAGTCTTCTGCAAAGGGTGCGTTTCCAAAGGATGCGAAAAGCTTTATTATCGGTACCGCAACAAAGGCGACCGTCCACAAAGCATGGGGTACACCAGAGAAAACGTCTAACGGATACGATCTTTATTCAGCTAATATGGGACACCCTGGCTATGCCATTTCCTATGATGCCAAAGGTTATATTAAAGAGGTCCGATACTTAGGACGTAATGTTGAAGCCGATCAAGACATTAATGGCATTACGACGGGGACTCTTGTAAAAGAGCTCGGAAAACCAGAAAAAATCTTGACGATCCCAAAAACAAAGGAAAAAGATTATGTCTACCAAACCGGAAAATATGAGCTCCGATTTATTGTGGGGACCAATGGAAAAGTTGACCACGTTAATTTAACGTATGGCAACACGGCAGTTTCCGAACAATCCGACGCGGTGAAAAAGTTGCACGCTATTTATGGTTCAACTTATAAAGGAACGTTCCCGAATGACGCTCAGCAGTTTAAAGTAGGCGTAACGTCGAAAGCAGCTGTTCAGAAGGCATGGGGAGATCCTTACAAGGCTGAGAACGGCTATGACGTATACCCAGCGAATATGGGACACCCAGGCTACGCGTTCTCTTATGATACAAAAGGTCACATTAAAGAAATCCGCTATTTAGGACGTAATGTTGAAGCTGAAAAAGATATTAACGGCGTGACGAGCAAGGACCTAATGAAGGAACTCGGCAAACCTAAGCAAGTAATCACGCTAAAAGAAACAAAAGAGACAAAGTACGTTTATACAAATGGTAAATACGAAATTGACTTTATCGTTGGAAAAGATGGAAAGGTCGATCATGTGAATCTAAAGAATGCTAAATAATGAAAGACAACGGAGGGCAACGACGATCATATTCGTTGCTCTTTTTTTCTGTGACATTCACAAGGAATTTTAGAATTTATAGCGAAATTTGAATGGGGGAGGTGGCAATGTGGGACAGGTAGCAATCATCAACGAGGTTTTTCAAAATGATTTAACAGGAGAAGAAGTGCATGGACTAACCGTCATGGTCGATGGACAGGTAAAAGAGATATTTGATCACCTTCTTTCAATCGATCCGACATATACACGCTATGACGAGGTTATGAGGGACGTGCTTTTTGAGGGTCTTAAGCAATTACTTCAGGGAAGAACACAATAAGAGGAGTGATACATAATGACCAATATTTACTGTGTAGGACGAAACTATGCTCTGCATGCCAAGGAGCTTCAAAATGATATTCCAACGGCTCCATTTTTATTTCTAAAACCTACGCACGCGCTCGTTTGTGCAGATGATCAAGAGATTGTCCTCCCAGGGGGCAAAGGAGATCTTCACTATGAGGCAGAGCTTGTTATACATATTGGAAAAGCATACGAAAAAGGAATGACGGTCGATGAGGTAGTCGATCAAATGACAATAGGGATCGATTTTACCCTTCGAGACGTACAGACGGCGTGTAAGAAACAAGGAAAGCCTTGGCTACAGGCAAAAGGCTTTAAACACTCTGCCCTCATAGGTACATTCATTCCGTTTCCAGGGATGGAGGAGTGTAAGAAAACGTTCTTCTCCCTTGAAAAAAACGATCAAACGGTTCAAAGCGGCTGCATAAAAGACATGATTTTTACCCTTCAAGAGATCATTGATTTTACTGGGCTTCATTTTGGAATTGAAAAAGGTGATCTAATTTTTACAGGCACACCAGAAGGCGTAGGGGCCGTGCGGAACGGAGATACGCTACGTCTATTTTGGGGAGATCAGGAGCTTGGAAGTAGTCACGTACGAGTAAAAGGCGAATAAAAAAAGATTCCGACCGTCCATCGGTCGGAATCTTTTTTTGTTATCTAAAAATACGATCCACTTTTTGAATGTCTGCTGGTGATAATTTTACATCTAATGTTTTCAGGTTATTTTCGACTTGAGCTGCACGTTTCGCACCCGGAATAATTGCATCAATTGCTGGTTGCTCTAAATACCATGCAAGTACAAGGTGTGCTACTTCTACATTGTTTGCCTCAGCAATTTCACGAAGCGCGTCCACCTTTTCAAGATTTTTTTCGAAATTCTCTTTCTTAAACAAATCCATATCTTTTCGTAAATCGTCAAACGTTGTTTCTTTCGTATATTTCCCCGCTAAAAGACCTGCTGCGAGCGGAAAATATGGAACAAATGAGATGTTATTTTCTGCAGCATATGGAAGAATATCACGCTCAGCATCACGTTGGAATAGGTTGTATTCACCTTGATATACATCAACATACCCATCTTTATTTGCCTCTTTTAGCTGGTTGATAGAGAAATTGGATACGCCGATTGCTTTAATTTTTCCTTGATCTTTTAGTTCCTTCAGTGCACCGACTGCTTCGTCCTTCGGTGTGTTCTCATCTGGGAAATGAATATAGTACAAATCAATATAATCGGTTTGAAGTCGTTTTAAGCTATCTTCGACAGACTGCTTTAAGTAAGCAGGGGAGTTGTCGATCACGACATCATTTCCGACAAATTTGTGTGCTCCTTTTGTTGCAATCACAATATCACTACGATTGCCTGTCTCTTTTAGTACTTCACCAATCAGTTCTTCAGAACGTTTCGGACCGTAGATGAAGGCCGTATCTAAGAAGTTAATGCCTTTTGAAATCGCTGTGCGAACGAGGTCTTTTCCAACTTCTTCATCCAAATTTGGATAGAGGTTGTGTCCTCCTACTGCGTTTGTCCCTAATCCAATGGGATTGACGTGTAAATCAGTTTGACCAATTCGTACTTTCTTTACCAATTGCATCCACTCCTTTAAGTTTATGTACTTTGTATCATATCAAACCAAAGGAGTGAAAGAAAACTGATTGACCTCGTACTCAGAAAAAATAGGGAAATGCTTTGAAGAAAGAATGATTCTCTTCCTATAAATTTATGCTGAGGGGGAATTCGGTTCATTGGACGTCTCGTTCAATGAGGATATGTAAAATGAATGCTTTCGTTTTCTCTGCTCTATAAAAATGGGGACGATAGTATAAGATAGTAAAGATTCATGGGCAGGTGGCATCTTCATATTCAAAGATGCCACCTGCTTTAAACTATTTACGTTCATCGTCATCATGAGGGAATTTAGAATGGGTGTTAGTCTCACGAGCTGCTTGTAAAGAATGTGAAGATTTCTTTTGAGGCCGATCTAATAAAATAGCCGCTACGATACTAACTGCAACTAGCACAAGTAACCACGTCAACACGATCTCCTCCTTCTTACATATATATGTAAATCATTTGATACTTCTACATGTATTTCCTTTTTCTTTCTACTTAAAACAAGAAATGAGCGGATAGAGGTTGACGAATTCATTTTCTCGTTTTATACTGTAGAAAGTTCAGACGCTTTAGTTCGCTAATGTGTTATCGAGAAAAAGTTAAAATTATGAAAAAATTGATGATAAAAATTGTTCAGGAACGTATTGAAGGGAGAAATTGAGTATGAAACGAAACAAGTTAGGGCTGTGGCTATTAACCGCTCTCGTTGTCGGAAATATGGTCGGCTCAGGAATTTTTATGCTGCCTCGCTCGTTATCCGCTGCTGCTAGCCCGGCTGGAGTTCTGCTAGGATGGGGTGTGACTGGAGCAGGCGTACTAATGCTTGCGCTTGTATTTGGAAATTTGGCGATTCGAAAACCAGAATTAAGCGGTGGCCCACAAATTTATGCGAAAGCATTGTTTAAGAAAAGTCGTACGTTATCCGCATTAGCTGGTTTTATGTCTTCATGGGGCTATTGGATTGGAAACATCGCTGGCTACGTTGCGGTTATTACAACGTTCGCGAGCTATTTGTCCATCTTTTTCCCAGTGATGAACAGTAAAAATGTTTTGTTCACTGTAGGTGCGTTTGAATTAAAAGCAGGAAACGCTGTAACATTTGTTATTTGCTCGGTTCTTTTATGGGGAACACACGCTTTAATTCTTCGTGGTATTGAGAGCGCAGGGAAATTTAACTTTGTTGCGACAGTTGCAAAAGTAATCGGCTTTTTCTTATTTATTGTTATTGCGCTATTTGCCTTTCAACAGTCCAACATCGGTCCGTTTGTTGATACAAGAACGAGCGGTGGTGAGACGGTTGGTCTTTTAGGACAAGTAAACAGTGCAGCCGTTGCAACGCTTTGGGCATTCATCGGAATTGAATCAGCGGTTGTATTCGCCTCACGTGCGAAAAAAGAAGGCGATGTAAAAAAAGCCACGATTTTAGGTCTCGTTATTTCATTAATTATCTATGTAGGAATCAGTATTTTAACGATGGGGCTTCTAACGCAAAGTGAATTACAACGTTCGCAAAACCCACTCGTTGATGCTATTTCGAGTATTTTAGGATCAACAGGCGGTAACGTTCTTGCAATCGTCGGTTTGATTAGTTTAATTGGTTCAACGGTTGGATGGGTATTATTAAGCTCTGAAGTTCCGTATCAAGCAGCAAAGCAAAATGTATTTTTCACATCATTTACTAAAGTGAATGAAAAAGGAATGCCAACGGTAGCGCTTTGGATATCAAACGCCATTGCACAGGTTCTACTACTATCAACCGTTTCTAACTCGATTGCGAACGCCTTTGATTTTATTATCTACGTGGCGACGTTAGCGTATCTCGTGCCTTACTTAATCTCTTCTGTTTATCAACTGAAGCTAGGCTTAACGGGTGAGACATACGAGAACGGAAAGGGCCGCGGGCTGGATATTGTCGTAGCAGTATTAGCTACCGTCTACTCAGCTTGGGTAGTAGTGGCAGGTACGGCGGATATCAAAACGTTCTTGCTAGGAGTTGCGATGATCGTTAGTGGCATCATTTTTTATCCGTTCTTGCTTCGATCGTTAAAAGGAAAAAAAGAAGAAAAAAATATAAAGCAATCAGCATAAAAAAACGCGGCCATAACGGTCGCGTTTTTATGTTGGTTTCAGGTCATTTACAAAAAATATCAAACTTTTAATGTTCTTTTACGAACTCTCCACAGAACCTTAACAATTTCGCGCTTAAATAATAGTAGTGAACAAAACACAAATTGTTAGGGGGACGTACGAGAATGAAAAAGAAATGGATAAACAAAAAAAGTGCGACGGTTGCATTGGCGCTTGCTTTAACGATTCCGGCATTGACACCAGCCGCTGCGGCTGAGAGTAAACACTTGTCAATTGACTCCGTTCAATTTAATGGAATGGATACACCAAAGACGATTGATCAAATGGTTGATACATACACAACGGCATCCGTATCTGTGAAATACAGTGATGGACGCACAAAGACTTTTCCTCTTTCGTACAAGCGATTATTCAAATCAGAAGATAAAATTGCAACGAATAAAGGAGAGCTTATCGCAGCAGGAACACCGATTGATGTGAACGGCAATCCGATTATCGATAAAAGCGTCCCTGGAAACAAACACTTTGTATCGGATGCACCGGATTCCAACAGCTTTTTAAAGCCGATTAACGGTAATTTATATATGGTGACACACTATGAATATGACACATTTGATGCCGCAGGAAAGTCAGCATATGGCTTAGTTCCGGCTTCGATGTCACTCACAAAGTTTTCGCAGAACGAAAAAACAGGCGAATTGAAGCCGGAAAAAGTAACAAAAATTGATTTTTCAGATGTCAACGGTCTTTGGATTCCGTGCAACGGATCTGTTTCTCCTTGGAACACCCACTTAGGATCTGAAGAATATGAGCCAGATGCGCGAACATTTGAGATTGACACATCCTCATCTGCACGTACATGGACGGAGAGTTTTGCTAATTTGTATTTTGGTGACAAAGCAAAAGCGAACCCGTATTTTTATGGTTACATTCCTGAAATTGAAGTAAAAGGGGATGGAACGACGAAGGTGCAAAAGCACTACAGCACAGGGCGCTTCTCACATGAACTAATGAAGGTAATGCCTGATGAGCGCACAGCTTTTTTCGGAGATGATGGTTCTTATACAACGATGTTTATGTATGTAGCTGATAAGAAACGAGATTTATCAGCGGGAACTCTATACGCAGCGAAGTTTCATCAAACAGGCAAGGAAAACGGCGGGTCTGGAAATTTAGAGTGGATTAAATTAGGGCATGCAACCGATAATGAAGTGAAAAAGATAATTGATAGTGGCATAACGTTTAGTGATATTTTCGAAACGTCTGATGCACCAAAAGATGGCTTTAAAGCTATTAAACAATATTCCTATGGTAAAACGGAATACTTAAAAGTGAAGCCAGGTATGGAAAAAGCAGCGGCCTTTTTAGAATCACGTCGTTATGCTGCCATGCTTGGTGCAACGTCAGAGTTTAACAAAATGGAAGGCGTAACGCTAAACGAGAAGGATAAGAAGGTTTACGTAGCAATTGCGGATTCTTCAAAAGGAATGGAACAGGATACAAAAGGACAGGACCCGGCTGATGATATTCAATTACCAAAGCGCTCGTCAGGAGTGACGTATCAACTTGATCTATCAGGAAATCATCGTGACCTTAACGGAGATAAGATTGATAGTGATTATGTCGCAGGGGCTATGTCAGGCCTAATTACGGGAGAGGATCTTCCGAAGCCAGACGGATATGGCAATACAGCTAATACGGACAAGGTAGCAAGCGGAGATAACTTAAGTTATTCAGAGGATATGCGAACATTATTTATTGGTGAAGACAGCAGTCAGCATACCAATAACTTCGTGTGGGCGTATAACATTGATACGAAAAAGCTTTCTCGTATTTTATCGGTCCCAGCAGGATCTGAATCAACAGGACTTCTATCAACCGGTGATCGAAATGGATTTAGCTATTTAATGAGTAACTTTCAGCATCCAGGTGACGAATTAGAAACGAAAAATATTACGGCTGTCGATAAAGAAGCGCTGGAAAAAGAAATCTCAGAAAAAATTGGAATTGCTCAAACAGGAGGAATTGGTTATATTTCTGGTTTGCCATCGTTTACGAAGCTGCCATCTCCTTATCAGTTTAAAGACGTACCAAAAGGTCACTGGGCATACCCATACGTTTCAGATTTACAGTTAAGTAATATTGCGTACGGTGAAACCGAACAGTCCTATGCACCCGCTCACCACGTTACGCGTGCACAATTTGCATCACTTTTAACACGTACGCTGAATCTGACGGCAAAGAGCGCTGTGCCGTTTAAAGATGTGACGAATAAGCAAACGGCAAACGAAATTGCCGCTGTATACGAAGCAGGAATTGTGAAAGGAAAATCTTCAGACCGTTTTGAGCCGACTGCACCTATTACTCGACAAGAAATGGCTCAAATGGTGATGAACGCGTATGAAGTAAAAACAGGAAACAAAATTCCACATACATCGTCAACAAGCTTTACAGATAATGGTCATATTACAAAATCATTTGTTTCTGCTGTTCAAGCGGCATCGGATCTCCATTTCGTAGACGGCTATAAAGACGGAAGCTTTTTACCAAAAGATATTGTCACACGTGCGCAAGCGGCTAAGGTAGTTGACCTACTTTTAAACAGTAAATAAGAAGGATAAAAGAAGCTCTACGGGGCTTCTTTTTATGTTGAGTCATTTTAAAAGGAAATGGTTATTTCTGCATCTTATTCTTTTCATTTCGAGAAAAGTCACCTATAATGAAATAAAGTGTTGCAAAAATACGCATTATTTAAAAAAATTATAATTTTACTGATTTAGATATAAATTGCAACATAACTAAAGGGGGATATGATTACTGTGAAGGATAAATGTAAGCGCTTAAAAGATATTTTACGGGAAATGGAACGGGTCGTTGTAGCATTTTCAGGGGGAGTAGACAGCACGTTTTTGTTGAAAGTAGCTTATGACGTGCTTGGGAAGGACAATGTATTAGCCGTTACAGCTAATTCCGAAACGTATCCACAGCGCGAGTTAGAAGAGGCAAAAATATTAGCAGACTTGATCGGCGTCCAGCATCAAATTATTGAGACGTCAGAGCTTTCAATTCCTGGATACACAGAAAATGATCAAAATCGCTGCTACTTCTGCAAAAATAGCTTATTTGAACATGTCGTTCCGATTATGAAGGAGAAGGGCTATCATAACGTGATTTACGGACTAATCGCCGATGATATGAATGAGCACCGTCCTGGAATGCGTGCTGCGGAAGAACACGGTGTACGAGGTCCGCTACAGGAAGCACAGTTATTTAAGGAAGAAATTCGCGCACTCTCAAAAGAATTAGAGATTCCAACATGGAACAAACCATCTTTTGCATGCCTATCATCACGAATTGCCTATGGTGAGGAGATTACGCAGGAAAAGCTTACGAAGGTTGAAAAATCGGAAGAGTATTTACGGAATTTAGGGATTCGCCAAGTACGTGTTCGCACTCATGAAGAGATTGCGAGAATAGAAGTAGAGCCAAATGATATGTCACTTGTGTTAGCTAAGCATGATGAGATTATGAATCAGCTTCAACAATTTGGCTATAAGTTTGTGACGCTTGATCTTCAGGGATATAAGAGTGGTAGCATGAACAAAGTATTGTCAATTTAACGAATCAATTCAATTATAGAATAACGGAGATGAGAACATGAGAAACGAACAGCTAGATCAGATTTTAAGTGAAGTGAAGAATGGTTCTGTCAGTATAGAGGAAGCAAAAAAACAAATTCGTGCTTTTGATGATATGGGATTTGCCAAAGTCGATTCAAAACGTGAAAAGCGCACAGGTTTTCCAGAAGTCATTTATGGAGAAGGAAAGACGGCGGATCAAATCATTCGAATTATTGAGTCGTTAAAGGGGTCAACAAATCGTGTGTTAGCCACTCGAATCGATCAAATGAAAGCGCTACAAGTAATGGAGTCTGTAAATGATCTTGTTTACAGTGAGACAGCCAGAACACTTTTTTGGAAGCATGAAGAAGAGCCTGATGTTTTATACAACGGATATATTGCGGTCGTATGTGCGGGAACGTCAGACTTGCCGGTTGCAGAAGAGGCTGCGCTAACAGCAGAAGCGTTTGGAGCATCCGTAAAGCGTATTTACGATGTAGGCGTGGCCGGAATTCATCGCTTGTTTCATAATTTAGAAGATATTGAGAATGCGACCGTTACAATCGCGGTTGCGGGAATGGAAGGTGCGCTTGCTAGTGTGGTAGGAGGACTTGTTAGTAACCCTGTAGTAGCCGTTCCTACTAGTATCGGGTACGGTGCCAATTTCCAAGGGTTGTCCGCTCTATTGTCGATGTTAAATGCGTGCTCACCAGGAATTAGCGTTGTAAATATTGATAATGGATTCGGCGCGGGATACTATGCAACGCTCATACATAAAAATATTCATTTAGGAGCTGAGAAAATATGAAAACATTATATATCGACTGTTTTTCGGGAATCAGTGGGGACATGACCATTGGCGCACTCATCGACTTAGGCGCTGATCCATCGCTTTTAAAAGAGGAACTTTCTAAGCTAAATTTGGATTCAGAATATGACCTTTCGTGGAAAAAGGTCGTTAAAAACGGAATTTCAGCCACAAAATTTGATGTTCATCTAAAGGAAGTTCAGTACAGCCACAGTCATGACCACGGACATAGCCATGGAGAACACAGTCATAGTCATGACCACGGACATAGCCATGGAGAACACAGTCATAGTCATGATCACGGACATAGCCATGGAGAGCACAGTCATAGTCATGACCACGGACATAGCCACGGAGAGCACAGTCATAGTCATGATCACGGACATAGCCACGAACACAGACATTATGCAGACATTGTTCAAATTATTCAAGAGGCAGGGTTTAACGAAAATGTCGAAAAGCTTGCGCTTATGATTTTTGAGAAAATTGGACGTGCAGAGGCTAAAATTCATCAAATTCCGTTTGAGAGCGTTCATTTTCATGAGGTGGGGGCTATCGATTCAATCGTTGATATTGTCGGCACTTGTATTTTAATGGATCAACTTCAAGTATCGAAGGTCATTTCGTCTCCAGTTCCAGTAGGAAGTGGGCAAATGAAAATGGCTCATGGTATCTATCCGGTTCCAGCTCCTGCTGCCCTCGAAATTTTGAAAGGCATCCCACTACGTGCTACAGATCAAGTAGGGGAGCTAACGACCCCAACAGGTGCTGCAATTGTGGCTACGTTAGTAGACGCATATGGTACAATGCCCTCTTTTAAGGTGACAGACATTGGTTACGGAGCAGGAACGAAGACGTTTGTGCATCATCCTAACGTACTTCGTCTCATCCTTGGGGAAATGAAGGAGTGAGGAGCCATGTCCTTTTCGCATAAAGAGGAGCATGTGGATCACGACATGTTGAAGCTAGAAGTGAACTTGGATGATATACCCGGTGAGTGGCTCGGTTACGTTATGGATCAGCTATTTGAAGCAGGAGCAAACGACGTTTTTTATGCGCCAATCTACATGAAAAAGAATCGTCCGGGTGTTATGCTTCAAGTGTTGTGCAGTACGCAATTTTTAGAGGAGATTGAACGAATTGTTTTTCAAGAGACGACTACGCTTGGTGTTCGCTATTATGGGGTAGATGTTCACCGTTTAGAACGTAGCTTTTATTCGGTTAACACACCGTGGGGAGAGGTAGCGGTTAAAAAGGGAACGTACAAAGGAAAAGTTGTGCAACATGCGCCTGAATACGAGGACTGCAACAACATTGCTCGGACTCACCGTGTCCCGCTAAAGCACGTCTATCAAGAAGTGTGGAAGCAAATTCGAAATTGAACAATGATGGCAATAAAGGTGGATGGGATATGATTAAAGCATTAGTAATTGCCCCTTATCAAGGGATGGTTGAATTGCTGAGGGAAGTTAGTCAAGAGGTACAGGGGTTTGATATTCACGTTGAGCTTGGAAATTTGCAGACGGGTGTTGAGATTGCTACACGCGCAGAACGTCAGGGAATCGATGTAATCATCAGTCGTGGGGGAACGGCATCGATGATTCAAAGCGCTGTTCATATACCAGTAATTGATATACAAGTGTCAGGATATGACGTGCTTCGCATTTTAACACTTGTTAAAAGTTTTTCTGGAAAGGCAGCGATTGTCGGGTTTCCAAATATTTCTCAAGGTGCAGCAACAATTTGCAAGCTGCTAGATTTTGATATTGAAACGGTCACGATTCATCATGATCAGGACGTAACAGAGAAGCTTTTAGCGCTAAAAGAGGAAAATGTGGAGGTTGTCATTGGTGATGTTGTCACCGTGGAACATGCGAAGAAGCTAGGTATGACAGGTGTTTTGATTACATCAGGTCGGGAGGCGCTAATAAGCGCATTTGACGAAGCGAAGCGTGTGTACAAGGTGTTTCAGTCTTTAAGTAAAGATGTAGCGCTGTACCGATCTATTTTAGAGTTTGATGAGCGAGCGATTGCGATTATTAATCAACAAGGTGAGCTGGTCTATCGCAATAAAGCGTTTAATGATCGGATTGGGGAGAATGTCACCCCCCTCAATGAAATGAAAGAAGTCGTACACCGAACAATAGCAAGTCACCATGCTCAGGATGCGTTATTATTCATTGAAGGTGAGCTGTGGAACGTGACTTCTCGTCTTGATGGGGAAAACGTTTTGTTATATCTTGAGCATTATACCCCGGCACTAGGCGATAACCTGCAAAGATATGAGCAGGCAATTGATGTTCACCAGTCTCTGCCACCTATTGTTTTAAGCGGGAAGAGCGTGGCGATTGACACTGTTCATGAGTTGGTCAAGGAGCATGCTGAGCATTCGGAATCGATTTGGATCAGTGGAGAACCGGGTGTCGGAAAGCAGGTCATCGCGCAGCAAATTTATTTATTGTCAAAACGGCAGCCGTTTGTCATTATTCGCGGAAAGCAGATGAGCAATGAGTTGTTCAGAGCGCTTGTGAGTCAAGCCTTTTTGGCACAGTACAAAGATGCTGTAGTGTTTCTAAAAGATATTGATCATCTTGATCTGGCGGTTCAAAGAAACTTCTATGAATATATTCGTAGTCAAAAGAACCGAGGATCTACTAAGTGGATTGTATCTACTAACGGGGATATCGAAGATCAAATAAAAAAAGACTTATTTTTAGAAGAGTTGTATCGTGAGCTCGGAACGATTTGTATCAACGTACCCCCGTTACGAAATAGATCAGAGGATATTGAACATTTAGTTCAATTTTTTATTTCAGACTCTTATGCTACGTTTGGAAACGAAGTAGTAGGAGTTCGGAAAGATGCACTAGATCTTTTAGTTTCTTATGAATGGCCGGGGAATGTTCGTCAATTAAAGAAAGTGACTGAGCAGCTCATGGCTCAATGTAGAGGCTATTATATAGAAAAAGAAGATGTAGAAAGCGCACTGAGAAGTCAGCACTCCTATATTCAAAAAGACTTCGGGCACCATATAAAAATTGATGGAACACTGGAAGAGATCGAAAAAGAGATTATTTCGAAAGTGCTAGAGGAAGAAAATTTTAATCAGTCTAAGGCAGCGAAGAGGTTGGGGATCAATCGTTCCACGCTGTGGCGCAAGCTAAAATAAAGCTTGCGTTTTTTTGTGTGCGCTTTTTTGGTTTAATAGTGTTGCATTATGAAACTATTTTTCTGATTTTGCTAATAATTCTGTTAAAAATATTGCTAAATAAAACATATTCACTTAACATACTAAATGTAAGCGTTTTAATTATGTTTGAAAATGAAACACAACAAAATAAAAACAAGTGTGGAAGGAGGGGAAGAATTGAAAAAGTTAGCGGTTATTGCAGATGATTTAACAGGTGCTAATGATACGGGCGTACAGTTTGCAAAAAAATCGAAACGAACGGTGGTTTTCTTTTCAAAAGGAGACGAGTCGTTGCAACATTTAACAGGAGATGTGCTCGTTTTTAATTCGGATAGTCGAGCCGTTCCCCCAACAAAAGCCCATCAAATAGTGAAAACGTTGGCTCATCAAGTCAAACAGGCAGGAATATCAACTGTTTTCAAAAAAATCGACTCAACGCTTCGAGGGAACATTGGGGCGGAAATTGATGCCATTTTAGATGTATTTGCTTTTGAAGTAGCGCTTGTTGTTCCTGCTTTTCCAAAAGGAAAGCGCACAACTAAAATGGGAAGACAATATGTAAACAATGTACCTGTTGAGGAGACAGAATTGGCTCAAGACCCAAGCTGCCCCGTCTTGAATAGCAATATTAAAGAAGCAATTAATGAACAAAGCTTGCGAAAGGTGGACGTTATAACGTTACAAGATGTGAGACAAGGTCATTTACGATTAATAAGTAAAATGAAGAAGTCCATTCAGCAAAAACATGCGCGGATTTTAGTTATCGATGCGGAAACGGAGGAAGACCTAGCAACGATTGTAAAAGCTTCCGAAGATTTAGATGGACCATTCCTATGGGTAGGAACAGCTGGAATTGCAGGCCATTTAGAAGGAGACAGTAATAGAAGGCAACCGAGCTTTAAAAGCGCTGCCCCGTGTTTACTAGTGGCAGGGAGTGTCAAAACGATTACGCATCAGCAGATACACACACTAAAGCAACACATAGGCATCGAAGAGATAATCATTTCTCCAGAGAAGCTTTTACATACCGAGAGTAAAGAAAAGGAAATTCAGCGTGTTATTCAAGAAAGTTCTCGCTTCCTCAAAGGTGAGAGTGTCATTATCTCGACAAACATTGAAGTCGAGGTCATGAAAGAAATTGATAAGGTAAAGGAAAAGATGAAGCTTACAAATATAGAAGTAGGTGCACGTATTGCTGAGGCAATGGGGGAAGTCGCGAAATCACTAATTGAGAGATTTCCTCTTAGCGGCGTCATTTTAACTGGAGGGGATATCGCAGCATCTACGTGTACAAAGCTTGAAGGAACAGGAATTGAGGTAAGTGGAGAGGTTGAATCTGGTATGCCGTACGGACGTTTACTAGGGGGGAAATACGACGGCTTACCACTTGTAACCAAATCAGGGGGATTTGGTAGTGAAAAAGCATTTATAAAGGCCATTCAGTTACTCAAAGGAACAGCTGAAACCGCTTAAAATAAGAGCTTATTCTTTTCATGACGGCTCAAATTTAACAGGGAAGATGGGGGATTTTTTATGGGTTCATCAAAATGGATGAGAATTATTCCGGTAGCGTTTGTGATGTATATGCTAGCGTATGTCGATCGAATTAACGTGGGGATATTAATGCCTTACATGCAGGAAGATCTACACTTCAATGCATCGGCAGCAGGAGATATTGCGGGCATATTTTTCATAGGATATTTAATTTTTCAAATTCCAGGAGGGATTTTGGCAGCCCAATGGTCAGCGAGAAAAGTCATCTTTATTCTCATGATTTTGTGGGGCGTCTGCGCTACGTTGGCAGGTTTTGTTCAAACAGAAGGACAGCTTAAGCTCGTTCGTTTTGCGTTAGGGGTAGCAGAAGGAGGCGTTTGGCCAGCAGTACTTGTTCTTCTAGCAAACTGGTTTACGATTAAAGAGCGAGCACGTGCCAATGCATTTTGGATGGCATGTTTGCCCGTGTCAGCGATGTTAATGGCACCTCTTTCAGGTGTTTTACTAAAATATTTTGAATGGAAGACGGTCTTAATTCTTCAAGGACTACCACCCATTCTTTGGGCATTTGTCTGGTATGCACTTGTAAAAGATAAGCCATCAGATGCAACGTGGATGAAGTTAAAAGAGAAGGAAACACTGTTGTTAGAATTAGAGAAAGAGCAAAAGGGAAACGTGCAGTCAGAAGGATATCTCGCTGCTTTTAAAAATAAAACGGTTTGGGGATTAGTAGTAATGTATTTTCTGTGGATGACAGGATTCTACGGATATACGCTCTGGGTACCAAGTGTAGTCGGAACAATTTCAAAAGATTCGGTTACGGTAGGTTGGTTAACGGCCATTCCATTTACATTTGCTTTAATCGGTATGTTGTTAAACTCGTACTGGTCTGATAAGCGGATGAATCGTATTCAGCACGTAGCGATTCCGTTGATTATTGCCGCTATTTCAATGGTAGCCGGTCAATTTGTTTCATCACCTGTTCTACAGCTCGTTTTACTATCTATTACGGCGATCGGTGTATATGCGCCTTATGGTCCGCTATGGGCAATTCCAACGGCAATTATTCCAGCGGGCGTAGTCGGAGCGGCACTTGGACTTCAAAATGCGATTGGAAATTTAGGTGGATACAACGGACCAAAATTCTTTGGTGTATTAAAGGATGCAACAGGCAATTACCATGCAGGATTTTATTTCCTAGCATCGGCATTGGTCTTAGCAGCGGTTATGACATATGTATTAGGTAAAAATTTAAACACTGAAAAACCAACCGTACCCGCAAAGAAAAATCACTCAGCTTAAATCAAAAAGGAGGAAAAGAAAATGTCGACGAAAACAAAGCTTCCCCGTATCGCTATTACGATGGGAGACCCATCAGGAGTGGGACCTGAAATTATTGTAAAGGCCCTTCAGGATCAGGAGGTATATAGCCACTGTGAGCCGTTTGTCATTGGAGACGCTAAACGACTTGAAAAAGCATTTGCCATTACAAACAGCTCCTTAACATGCAAAGTCATTACAGACGTAGATGAAGCCTCTTTTCAATACGGTGAGATTGACATTATGGATTTAAACCTTGTATCGGATTCCCTTCCGTGGGGAGAGGTTTCTGCAGAAGCAGGAAATGCTGCTTTTCATTATCTAGAAAAGGCTATTCATCTAGCAAATAAAGAAGAGATTCAAGGGATTTGTACGGCACCCTTAAATAAGGAGGCCCTCCACAAAGCAGGTCATATGTATCCAGGTCATACGGAGATTTTAGCAGAGCTTACAAATACAAAAGATTTTGCTATGATGCTGGCCGCCCCAGGTCTCCGAGTTATTCATGTAACAACACACGTCGGTTTAATCGATGCCATTCATAAAATTACGCCTGAGCGTCAGTATACGGTCATTAAGCTTGCGCATGAAACGCTACAAAAAGCAGGAATTTCTTCTCCACGTATTGCCGTGTGTGGCATTAATCCCCATGCCGGTGAAAATGGTTTGTTTGGAAATGGCGAAGAGGAAGAAAAAATTGTTCCAGCGGTTAAAAAAGCACAAGAAGAAGGAATTGATGTAGTGGGGCCACTACCAGCAGATACGCTCTTTTTCCGAGCGCGTCGCGGGGACTTTGATATTGTGGTTGCGCAGTATCATGATCAGGGACACGGACCTATTAAAGTGTTAGGTTTAGAGGCCGGAGTGAATATTACGGTTGGATTACCAACAATTCGTACAAGCGTGGATCATGGAACCGCCTTTGACATTGCAGGAAAAAATATCGCAGATGAACTGTCTTTAAAAGAAGCAATACGGATGGCAATTGATCTTGCACCACGTCTATAAAATTTAAATAGATAAAGAGATTGATTGAATCAATCTCTTTATTTGTCATAAGGAGAGAGAAACAATGTCGTTACCGAGATTTGCGAAAATCAGACAGAAGTTTAGCGCAACGAGCATTACAGATATCGCTGCATGTGTAGAGGAAGAGTTTCAGAACCGAAATGCGTCTCAGAAGATTCAGCCTGGAATGGAAATTGCGATTACAGTAGGAAGTCGTGGAATCGCCAACATCGCACTAATCGTTAAATGTGTAGCAGATGAAATCAAAAAGAGGGAAGCTGTTCCGTTCATTATCCCTGCTATGGGTAGTCACGGGGGAGCTACAGCAGAAGGACAAGTAGAGGTATTGGAGGGGTTAGGTGTAACAGAAGAGTCAACGGGCTGTGAAATTCGCTCTTCTATGGACGTTGTTGAAGTAGGAGAAACGTCAGCAGGCATTCCCGTTTATGTTGATAAGTATGCGTATGAAGCAGATGGAATTATCGTAATGGGACGTGTCAAGCCACATACGGATTTCAAAAGTGAGATCGAGAGTGGCGTATTAAAAATGGCTTCCATTGGCATGGGGAAACATAAGCAGGCGCTCGCTCTGCATACGTATGGTATCCACGGAATCCGCGACATGATGCCTGAAGTTGGGAAAGTAGCTATGGCGAATTCAAAGACATTGTATGGTATTGGAATTGTCGAAAATGCACATGAAGAAACCGCCATTATTCAAATGATGGATCCTCTGCACATCGAAGAAGAAGAGAAAATGTTATTAAAAAAAGCGTTTGAACTTATGCCGAGTCTCCCTATGAAAGAATTGGATTTGCTCATCGTAGACGAAATTGGAAAAAACTATAGTGGGACAGGGATGGACACCAACATTATCGGACGCATTCGAGTACTAGGGGTAAAGGAACCAGAAAGTCCTTCGATTAAATACGTCCTCGCTTCTAATTTAAGTGATGCAAGTCACGGTAATGCACTAGGTATTGGGCTAGCAGATTTAACGACGAAACGACTGTTTGAGAAGCTAGATTTAAAGAAAATGAATGAAAATGTCGTGACAAGTACTTTTTTAGATCGGGCGAAAATTCCGATTGTACTCGATAACGATCGTGAAGCAATTGCTGCTGCTCTCCGTGCTAATTGGGGTGTTGAGGACGAAGAGGCGAGAATCGCGCGCATTCCAAATACGCTTCACATCGGTGAGATGTATGTATCCCAAAAAGTATATGAAGAACTGAAGGATCACGAAAACATTGAGATCATAGAGGAGCTTAGGGAACTATCGTTTGATTCAGACGGGTATTTAAGCTGACATAAAGAAAAGCATCGCACAAATGCGATGCTTTTCTTATGAAGCAGATTGCTGTAAAGGTGGGGTTTGAACCGTTGCGTCATGACTACTAGCAATACGATGTTTAAAATAACTAATAATATAGGAAGTAACGGCAATAGACAGGATAGAGAGTAGTCCACTAACGAGCCCTACTGAGTATGCGCCGATTAGGACGACGACCACATCAAATGCAAAGTTCATTTTTCCAGGGTCCCAGCCCCATTTTTTTTGACAGAACAGTGCTAAGATATTTGCACCACCAAGAGAAGCTTTGTTTAAGAACAAATACGCTAATCCGAATCCAATTAGAATTCCACCTGCGATAGCTCCCGGAAATGATAAAATGGTAAAGGACGGTAAAAAGCGATCTAAGCTCGTCATAATAGAAAGAAGCGTGACGGCTAAAATGGTGGATAACGTGAATTTCCATCCCATCCGGACAAAAGAAAAGATGTAGAAGGGAATATTAATGAGAAAAAACCAAGTTCCAAACGAAAAATGAGTGAGGTAGGACAGATTTAGTGATAATCCTGCGGTTCCACCTGTCACAACGTGAGAATGCTTCAAAAATATAACACCGATACTTGTAATAAGACATCCAATAACAATAGCAAAAATTCGTTTCATATTTGACTTCCTTTCGTGAAGAAGAAAAGGCGTATTAGAAGAGCCTGTTCGCTCGGAGGAATTTAGTTAAATGAATCTATACATATATGATAAAATAGAAAAAACGACTTTGATATGAAAAAATGAATCTATTTCTTCATATTTACCTTTATTATGCATAAAATTAGGTTTCTATATCTTCATTTTGTAAGGAGTGGAACGATGGATCAAATAGATATTGATTTATTGGAATTGTTGCAGGTTAATAGTCGTATGACAGTGAGTGAATTGTCCAAAAAGTTAGCTCTGAGTCGACCGAGCGTTACCGAACGACTACATCGACTTCAGGAAAAGGGAATTATTGAAGAATTTACAGCGCGTGTGTCTCCTGCAGCTATTGGACGAGAAACGCTGTTAATTATACAAGTAACGGAGCTGAAAGTTTCGCATCATGAATTTGAGAATACAATGATGGATGATTTGGATATTATTGAATGCCACCGTGTAACGGGAGAAGTGAGCTACGTAATGAAAGCAGCAGTTACAGGCATGGGAGGACTACGTGTTTTGGTTGATCGCCTTATTCCATATGGAAATATTAACACGTCTATCATTCTGACTTCCCCTGTTCCTTATCGACATCTCGTACCGAAAGTCGAAATCGAATAGTCTTTCATTTGAATTGACTAGTTTATTTTAAATATTCTAAATATTGTAATAAAACCTAACAATTCACTAGACAAGCAAAGAATTCTCTCTTATGATTAAAAGTATAAATTTGGTAATGAATAAAAGGAGGGGCATACTATTCATTGTCAAATAAATGCTAAGGAGGAGATACTTTGCTTGATCAGCCTGTCATTGCCACGATGCTCATCTTAGGAGTAATCGTTATCGGGGAAGTTATTTCAATTTTAACAAGAGCACGAATTCCAATGCTCTTAGTCTTTCTAGTTCTGTATCTAGGGCTATTATGGACAGGCATTTTTCCAAAGGACTTAGCTGAAAAATCAAATTTTGCAACAGTTGGAGTCATTTTAACAGCTCCTCTTGTTGTACATATGGGAACGTTGATTCCTTTGAAAGTCATGAAGAAGCAGTTTAAGGCCGTTATCATTGCATTATCAGGAGTCATCGTTTCAGGAGGACTTATTTTACTGGTTGTGTCGATCGTATTTAATTATAAAACAGCCGTTGCTGGTGTTGGGCCACTCACGGGGGGACTCGTTGCTTTTATCCTTACTTCTACTAAGTTAAAAGAGCTTGGACTAGTCAGCTTAATTACGATTCCGGTACTCGTTATGGCGTTTCAAGGTTTGATTGGAATGCCGCTTGCATCGAACTTTTTACGAAAATATGCGTTGAAGCTAAGAGATGCAATTGACAATAGTCAGTACGTAGCAGCGACTGTAGAGGCTTCTGCGGTAGAAGAGCCAATTGTGGAAGTGACAAAGAAAGAATCCCGCTTTAACTCCCCCGTTATTTTATTATTTAAGCTATTTATCGGAGGGGCTCTTGCGATTGTTTTGGAGCATTTTACGACGATTAGCTACAGTTTGTGGTGCTTAATCATTGGGATTATCGGAACAAGATTTCATTTCTATGAAGAAAGCATGATGGAAAAAGCCAATGCCTTTAGCGTTGGAATGCTTGGAATGGTGTTTAGTGTTGTGCTTACGATGGGGAGCATTACACCGCAAATGTTGGTCGAGTATTTTCCGCAAATTTTATTGATTTTACTTATTGGAGCATTCGGTATTATTGCCGGTGGATGGATCAGCTCAAAATTGTTAGGATGGCATCCATATAAAGGAATTCCAGTTGCGCTAACGGCTATGTTTGGTTTTCCAGGAGACTACATATTGTGTGACGAAGTAAGCAGAAGCGTAGGGCGAAATAAAAAAGAACAAAAGCTTATTTTCGATGAGCTGTTATCATCAATGCTAGTAGGTGGGTTTACAACCGTTACGATCGCTTCCGTTATTTTAGCAAGTATTTTAATGAGAACGATCTAATTTAAAAAGACTGAAAAATCTGAAAGGTTGTGGAGACATGGAAACATTGTATAAAAAATTAGATGAGGTATACGAGGAGATCGTTTCAATAAGAAGACACTTGCATCAATATCCGGAGTTATCTTTTCAAGAAGTAGAGACACCAAAATACATTGCTGCGTTTCACGAAGAACTGGGGAATGAAGTTCATACAGGTGTCGGTGGAAGAGGCGTTGTTGCTTATTTAAAAGGCGGAAAGCCAGGACCAACCGTTGCTTTGCGTGCAGATTTTGATGCGCTACCTATTCAAGAAGAAAATGATGTTCCATACGCATCCAAAATTCCAGGTGTGATGCATGCATGTGGTCATGATGGACATACTGCTTCTTTATTAGGGCTTGCGAAGGCGTTGAAGGAGATCAAGGAAGAGCTTCCAGGAACCATTGTGTTTATTCACCAGCATGCGGAAGAAAAGCCACCAGGTGGTGCGATTGCGATGATTGAAGATGGCTGTTTAGAAGGTGTTGACGTTGTGTTTGGTACACACTTGGCTTCAGTAGCACCAGTAGGCTGCATAGGGTATCGAGTTGGACCTGCAATGGCAGCAGCAGATACGTTTGAAATTCGTATCCAAGGTCAAGGTGGGCATGGTGCTCAGCCTCATATGGCTAAGGATAGCATCGTAGCTGGAGCGCAAATTGTGATGGCTCTTCAGCAAATTGTGAGTCGAAAGGTGAATCCGTTAGAGCCTGCAGTAGTCACAATAGGCTCTTTTGATGCTAAAAACGCACCCAATATTATCGCAGATAAAGTGGTGTTAGAAGGTACGGTACGAACATTTAATGAAGAAGTACGTACTCTTATTCAAAAGGAAATCGAAGAAATCGTTTCAGGATTATGTAGAGCAAGTGATATGACGTATGAATTTATTTATCATAAAGGATATCCAGCACTTGTTAACCATCAAGTAGAAATGGATTTTATTAAAGAAGTTGCGGGAGAAGTTCCAGGCGTTGAAATGATTGTAGAGCAACCTGCTCAAATGGGTGGAGAAGACTTCGCTTATTATCTTCAACATGTGAAAGGAGCCTTTTTCATTACGGGGGCGGAATTAAAAGGACGTGATCAAACGTACCCACATCATCATCCGAAATTTGATATTGATGAGAGAGGACTATTAATTGCTGCGAAGGTGTTAGGAAAGGCAGCTGTTACGTACTTATTTGAGAATCAAACGTCCAAACCAACAGAAGCCGTACGCTAAACAAGAAAGACAGGTGTTTGTTACCTGTCTTTTTTGTTTTTATAAGCATAGTAATACATATGTTGCAAGCATTTGTGCTAGACTGTTAACAGCTTACTACATTGAAAAAAGAAGGGCTGAGAGCAAAATGACGCAAACAAATACAGCATTTCGCGATGCACTTGTAAAATCATTACGAGGAGAAAGGGGTCACCTTCCAACGATCAATGCCATCACTGATCTTACGGTCGATCTTGCTTCACATACACGAGAAGAAATTCCGTATTCTATTTATCAGCTTGTGAAGCATATGAGCTACTGGCAAGATTTCTTGTTAGCGTTCGCTAAAGGAGAAACGCCTGAACGACCAAAAAGTGCGAGTGAGAGCTGGCCTAAAGAGGCATCTCCTGCAGATGAAGAAGAGTGGAAAGCGACGATTCAGCACTTTTGTGATGGAATTGATGAAGCGTGTGAGTTAGCGGAAACGCTAGCGATTGACGAGCCGCTTGCAGTATGGCCAAGTGAAACACCTGGTGGCCTACTGCGCAACATCGCTTCTCATAATAGCTATCACTTAGGAGAAATTGTTCTCATGAGACGTTTAAACAAAGCATGGCCACCACCAACAGGTGGCTATCCAGCTTAATAAAAAAGAGCTAGAAAGGTTTTGTACCTTTCTAGCTCTTTTTTCATTCTTTGCGTTTCACACCTAATAAATCTAAGAAGAACATGAAGATGGGAACGCCGAGAATGAGGCCCCAAATTCCTAAAAAATGCTCTGAGAAAATGAGAATAATAAACGTATAGAAAATCGGTAAATTCGTTTTAGCAGACATTAATTTTGGATTTAATACATAGCTTTCCAGCGCATGAAGGACAGCAATCATGACGAGAACCGAAACGACCTTGATCGGCCCCCCAATTGTATAAGCAATCGTGCAGAGCGGAATGAGTGATACAAACACACCAGCTACTGGAATAAGGCCAAGTAAGAAAATCATAATTCCTAGTCCAACGAGCTGCGGGAATCCTAAAATCCATAGTGCAATGACAGATAGGATGGAATTGATCAGCGCAATTAAAAATTGAACTTCAATCACAGCTCCAAAAGAGCCAATAAATTTTTGCCCGAAATATTCCACTTCACTAAAGAACCATCCAAGCTTACTATGTTTGAATTTTGAAGTGAATTTAATAATGCGCGATTTTTCCAAAAGGAAAAATAAGCTTAGTAAAATCGCAAGAAGTACTTGCAAGCTAACCGTCCAAATATTTGTTAAGTACTGATAGACAAAATCTAGATTTTTTTGAATGTCTTCAGGAGATACAATTTTCTTCGAACCATCTACGATAAACGTTACGACAGGATTAGTAGGTGGATTTTTGTAAAACTTCATAATATGAGAGACGAGCTCATGAATTTGAGTATTAATGACTGGTATGTATAGGTAGATCGTTAATCCAAAAGCAAAAATAATGAGAATGTATAATGCGAGTACAACAACTGAAGGGCTAATCGGTACAAATTTTCGCAGATGACGCGTAATAAACTGTTGAAGTTTTCCCATTAAAAAGGTAAGTAAAAAGGTAAAGAGTACCAAATGAAGCAAGCTTCTAATAAGGAATAAAATAAAAACAAGCAGAACGAGTGTTAATATTCGTATGAACCCTTTGTTCTGTGTTAAGTTTCGAAAGATTGACATATATTTCTTCTCTCCAATCCACCTATGCGACGCTTTTTCCAATAAGACGACGTACGTGTTCAATCTGACCGCTGATCAGGTAGTGCGACATCATTTTTTTAGTATATGATAAAAGACCTTGTCCATATGTTAGACGGAAATGCCTTCTAACAAAGTATGAATCGCTTCTTTATATAAAGTGAGTGCTTGCTCCGTACTTAGCTTGTACGCGAATAAACCAATTCCTGAAAGCAATCCTTCTAAAATCATGCTCAAAATCAACAAATCTCTTTGCTTAAACTCATTGTTTTTCATGCCTTCTTCTAAAATCTGCTCGTATAGCCTTAAGTGGTGCTTCATTAAAGCATCGACTTGATTTCGAACCTCTACTTTTACAAAGGAACTCGTCCAAAATTCTTCCATCGCTTTTGTAAGAGGATGTTTAAAATCATGCAATACAGTATGTTCGGCTAGGCCATATAGCTTATCAGTGCAAGTATGGAAAGAAGATACCTTGTTTTCCCATTGTTCTTGCCAATGCGCGTGCCAATCGTTCAGCAACTTTAAAAACAGGTTTTCTTTGTTGCCAAAATGGTAGTAAATATTCCCTTTGCTGACGCCTGTAGATGACACAATATCTTCAATTGATGTAGATGCGTAGCCACGTTCGCTAAAGAGGATGGTTGCTTTATCGAGAATGAGCTTCTTCGTTTGCTCACTGGCCTGCTGCTTCTTATTCATTCATTGCACCTCATTCTAAACTGAACGTTCGGTTTGTAAAAATTATAAGCCTTTTTCCCTCTTTCTGCAATCATTTTATACGGAATAAGCACTGAAATCACGGTCTTTTTAATCTTTATAAAGTATAAAGGTGAAATAAGTAAAAAATCCTATATTTATCTATAAAATAATAAAATAAAAGTAGAATGAAGATCTAATATCCTTCTTTTATCACCGGATTGCTGCGTTTAAATCACTAGAAATAGGATGTTAGTTGCAAATGAATAGAATACTAGCGATGACACGACTGTCTCTTGTAATTAAATAATATGGTAGACTTATATAAAAGTGGTAAAACAAACCATTTTGAAAGGATCTATCAATATTACTAATTACAAAGGAGAGTATGCGCATGAAGAAAAAGATGAAGGTCATCGCCTCTATTACATTAGCAACAGGATTAATCACAGGTACAGCAAGCTCTGTTTTTGCTTCCACAAAAGCAGTTGATCCTCACTACAAAACGCCTACTTACTTAATTGAAAACTGGAAGGCCCCCGACTATTTAAAGCAGTTAACGAGTAAAAAGGAACTCGTGTATCACTACTTATCAAGCAAACGCCAAGAATTTAAGATTACGAGCAGCGCTAAAAACTCTTTTAAGGTGCTAAAGGAAGAATTTGATCAAAAAACAAAAACCCGACATTTTCGCTTAGTCCAAACCTATTCTAATATACCGGTTTATGGCACCAGCCAAACCGTATCCCTAGATCAAGAAAACAATGTGAAGTCATTCATGGGAGCGGTTGTTCCAGAGAGTGAGCAACGTTCTATAAAGACGAAACCGTCACTTACAGCTGCGAAGGCCGTGAAGATAGCGAAGCTTGATATTGAAAAACAAATAGGTAAGGTCGAGCATTATGACGGAGACATTGAGCACGAATTATACATCTATCCATATAAAGGAAAGGATTATTTGGCATATGTGATAAAAGCTTCTACTGTTGACCCAGAGCCAAGCTACTGGCACTATTTTGTTGACGCTCATACAGGGAAGATTATCAATAAATTTAACGCCATTGATCAAGTGCAAGGAACAGGCAAGAATTTGACAGGTGAAGTGAAAACATTTGAAGTGGCAAAAAAGAACGGGTACTACTATCTAGCAGATGAAACGCGTGGAAACGGAATTAACACGGTCGATGCGAAGCATGTCAATTACATACTATTTTCGTTATTATCTCAATTATTTGGAGTAACTGGATTAGAAATTCGTGAAAAGGCTCCTACGTTTACAGATCCAACAGCAGTCGATGCCCATGTGAATGCGGAAAAGGTTTATGACTATTACAAAAAGACGTTTGGACTCAATTCGTACGATGGAAAGGGCGCAAAAATCATTTCGTCTGTTCATGTGGGAAAAGAGTGGAACAACGCAGCATGGAACGGAAAACAGATGATTTATGGTGACGGAGACGGGGAAACATTCCGTCCGTTCTCAGCGGCACTTGATGTTATTGCTCATGAATTGACGCATGCTGTAACAGAGAAAACAGCGAACTTAGACTATCAAGGAGAATCTGGAGCGCTTAACGAATCCATGTCCGATATTATGGGCGCAATGGTGGATCGTGATGACTGGGAAATCGGTGAAGACATTTACTTACAAGGTGAGAAAGTGCAGGGGCTACGTTCCTTAAAAGATCCAGCGTCTATTCCGAATCCGATTAATCCAAAAGAGGGTTATCCAGATCACTATAGCAAGCGATATACAGGGGAAGAAGACAACGGTGGCGTGCATATTAATTCTAGCATTAACAATAAAGCCGCTTACTTAATTTCTGAAGGTGGAACGCATTATGGAGTGACTACACAGGGAGTAGGAAGAGAAGCAACCGAGCAAATCTACTATCGAGCGCTTACGAAATACTTAACGGCCACTTCTGATTTTAGTGCGATGCGACAGGCAGCCATTCAAGCAGCTAGTGATCTATATGGAAAAGACTCAAAGGAAGTAAAAGCCGTTGAAGATGCATATCAAGCGGTAGGCGTTCAATAATTTTATAAAAAAGCCGATCAAAATAGTTATGACGTATGCTAGATTTAATCTATAAAAATAGTCTTTTTATACGTCTTTTGATCTATCACCACCCCTATTGCCACTGTATATATTATACAGTGGCTCTTTTTATGGCCGCAAAACGATAGAGTATAAGCTAGAGGGGGTATATTTATGTTTTGTTGTTGGGGTAAAGCACTTTTTCATCGATTCGAGAAACTACTATTTTCAAACCGATTTGGCGATTTTATTGAGGAACGTACGCAAAAGGCGGTTGAAGATGTTGTATATTCAGAACCATTTAAAACGTATTTACTAGACGTTATAAAAGCTTCGCAATCTTCACCATTTAAAGAAATTGCCGAGCAATACTTAGGTGAGCGTGTAGAGGTTGTGACAACAGGTGGTGGGATACAAGGCATCGTCAAAGAGGTAGGAGACGATTACCTAGTACTAGAAGAGTCATCTACTTCTGTATTAATTGTTCCATTTACAAGTGTACTAACAATTCAAGAGGCGAATGAATAAGGAGGGAAACAAAATGATAGAAGATACGTTACGTAGCTATGTTGGATTTTCCGTAGAGGTTGTGACGCCGCTTGATTTGGTAAAAGGGACATTGCTAGCGGTGACGAGTAGTACGATCATTGTACAAACACCAGGGGATGACTACGGTCCGTCGAAAAATGTAAATGTGCTATTGCCGGTTATCTCATATGTTCGTGTGTTAACAGACGGAGGAGTCTGAACAATGAACCTATCCGTTATCATCCCAGCCTGTAATGAAGAAGATACGTTACCGCTTATTTTAGATGAGGTGCAAAAATTACATCCCTTAGAAATCATTGTTGTGGTAAATGGATCAACGGATAATACGAAACAAGTAGCAGAAAAGTATGGCTGCAAGGTTATTGAGTATAAAGAGAAGCTAGGGTTAAATATTGGGAGATCCATGGGAGCAAAAGCAGCGATAGGAGAGGTGCTTCTTTTTTTGGACGGTGATATTCCTGTTCCACATAAAGAACTATTGCCATTTATTGAAGCGATTGCCGAAGGACATGATATCGCGTTAAATGATTTATCATGGACGTTAAAGAGAAAAGTGAGGCCGCATCCAGTAGCCGTAGCAAAATATGCACTAAACTTATTTATGAAGCAGGAGCAGATGAGTGTACAGGCGTTAACAGCGGTTCCTTTTGCTATGAAGCGCGCAGCGGCCGAAAAGCTTGGCTATGCGTTGCACGCTGAGCCGCCGCTGGCTCAAGTTGAAGCACTATTAAAAGGAATGTCTATAGTGGCACCAATTGCCGTGGATGTTATTTATACGAACAAGGCACGAGAAGCGCATCAAGAGAAAATTGACAACTCCCCTTTTCCTCTATCAACAAGTGAAATTATTGGAGATCATATGTTGGCTATTCATCATCTAATCGAGAAAAAAGGAATGCGTGGTGGGCTGACGGACGCGGAGCGAAATCGGTTATATCCAAAGGTTTACTTACCGAAGCGTCCAGAAAAAATAGCGTGCAGTGCAATCATTCCCGTTGGGGAGGAAAAAGAAACGATTGAAGCTGTTATTACGGAAGTGAAAAAAGCAGGGGTTGAAGAAATTATCGTCATTGCCAACGGGTCAGATGATGAAACGGTGCAAATAGCCAAAAGTCAAAACGTCGTTGTCATTGAATTTTCGGAAGCTCTTGGACATAATATTCCCCGGGCTATCGGAGCGATGTGTAGCAGTGGAGACGTCTGCTTATTTATTGACGGCGATATCGTCATTAAATCTGAAGATCTTCTTCCTTATATAAAAGCGGCTGAACAGGGAGTGGACGTTGCGTTAAACGATCTGTCCTGCTTGCTCGATCAAGTATATCCACTTCATTCAGTTAGTGCGGCAAAATACTTTTTAAATATTGCGCTGAAGCGTCCCGATTTGACCATTAATACGTTAACCGCCGTTCCTCATGCCATTCGACGAGAGACACTAGAAAAGATTGGTTATGATTCCCTTATGGTTCCTCCACTGGCGCACGTATTGGCAATTAAAAACGGGTGTAAGGTAGAACCTGTACATTTTGTTGATGTAGCTCGAACCAATCGTATTCGCCGTGATCATGTAAAGATCAACGGCATAGCAAAATCGACGGAGCGTATTTTAGGCGATCATATAGAAGCGCTCGCACTGCTACTAGAATTAACCGATAGAAGAGGAGGATTTCCTCGCAAACCTCGTCGTTTTGATTTACTTGAGGAATTTCTTCAGGCGAATCACGCTAATCAAGAAAATCTTACGAATGAATGAGTCTTCTGACTTAAAGGCTGATTTTTTTTTTTGCTTTGAAAAGAGGGGAAGTATCTAAAAAAAGGAGAAGGTAGCATGAAAAGCGTAGCGATTTTACTAGTAACAGAAATGAGTGTACACCCCAATTTGCTACTTGTTATTCAACAGCTAGCCCCTGTAGAAATTTGGTGTATCAGCCATAGTGAACAGCATTCTCCAAAGGAATGTCACTGGTCTCCCACACTAGAAGCGGCGATTCATTCGGTTAATGCAGACATCCTTCTATTTTTGAATGGAGATGGTAGCTATTCTATTCGGGAGCTTTCTCTCTTTCTCAATAGCATTTGCTATGGTCAGTGTGACATGACATGTAATCGCCTAAAAAGCACTAAATATCTAGATGTGTGGGCAAGCGTATACTATGAATGGACGTCACGACCGGTTCTACCTATTTCCCCATATTTAGATTTTCCGCTAGCCTGTACGAAAGAAATTGCTCAAACTGCTGCCAATAGAATAATAGATAATCCCCTTTCTGTCTTTGACCAGGCAGTCTCTTCAAACTATCGCATTCACTATTATCATCACGTTTCGTATGAGCCGCCATTTATTCCGTCTTTTTACGATTCTTTCGGATCCATGCTTACGTATGAAGAAAAAAGAAAGCTCACTCAGCTGCTCACTTTTTTACAGGAGAAGCTTCATAAGAAAGGGAAAAGGGGGGGCTATTCTGATGGAGGGCGACGGTTGCGGGTTCATGAGCAAGGAGCGTACTCTGTAATAGAAGGAAGCTATAAAACTGGTGAATCATATTACGGGGAGCAGAAGCTGTCCATCATTATCCCTGTGAGAAACGAACAAGGAACAATTCAGCAAGTGATAAGGGAAGTAAAAAAGCTTCGACCATACGAAATTATTGTTGTTGTTAATGGTTCAACAGACCAAACCTCTTCCCTAGTAGCTCAGGAAGAGGTTACCGTTGTCACGTATAAAGAAGCGCTTGGTCACGATGTAGGAAGAAGTATAGGCATTAAGTATGCAACAGGTGACATCCTTTTATTTGTAGACGGTGATTTTTTGGTATTGGCACAGGATTTATTCCCATTTGTGAAAGCTGTTGAGTCTGGCGTAGATATGGCTCTTAATGATTTAAAGCGTCCTTCTAATATTATTCATCCTGTGACGTCTATTAAACAGATATTTAACTTGTTTATCAATCAAAAGCATTTGGAAATTTCCTCCCTCACCGCGGTTCCTCATGCTATAAATCGTCGCGTTCTCAAGTGTTGTTCAGAAGAGGCTTTTATGGTACCGCCACTTGCACAGGGGATAGCAGCGAAAAATGGATTTCTCATTGAAGCCGTTCATTCGGTCGATATTAATCCGTTAAATCGAATTCGTCCGGGGGAAAACCAAGTAGCAGAAGGCTTGTCAAGGACCGGTGAGCTCATCATAGGCGATTATCTAGAAGCTTTTTATCATCTCCTTATGGAGGGGGAGGATCTATCTAGTACTCACTTCTACAGAAAAAGATATTTCTAAATATTCAGTTTGGTAGTATGATAAAACGTACATGTATAAGGAAAAGTGAGGGTGCTAGATGGTGCTTCTTGGAACACTTGTAAACGGATTAGGAATTGTATTTGGGACGCTTCTTGGCAGTTTATGCCGAAAGATCCCTGAGAGCATGAAAACAACGGTCATGCAGGCAATAGGTCTTGCAATTGTTGTGTTAGGTGTACAGATGGGGTTAAAAAGCGATCAATTTTTGCTCGTTATTTTAAGTTTAGTAATCGGTGGAGTGATTGGAGAATGGCTTAGAATAGAAGAAAATCTCACTAAACTAGGGGTATGGATTGAGCGTAAAGTAGGCGCTAAAAATGGAGAAAGTAAAATAGCTGAAGGATTCGTAACGGCTACGTTAATTTTCGTTGTTGGAGCTATGGCGATTATAGGTGCACTAGATAGCGGGATTCGGGGTAATCATAACGTACTGTATACAAAAGCTGTCATGGATGGATTTATCTCGCTTCTTTTAAGTACAACACTTGGTCTTGGCGTCATTTTTTCTGCTATTCCGGTTGTTCTCTACCAAGGAACCATTGCATTATTTGCCGCGCAGATTAACCAATTGATTTCTCCGACGCTTATGACGGAATTAATTGCGGAAATGACGGCAACAGGAGGCGTCATGATTTTAGGAATTGGTTTAAATTTAATGGGGATAACCAAAGTGAAAGTTGCAAATTTACTTCCTGCTATTCTTATTACCATTATTCTAACGATTGCTCTTCAAACATGGATGTAAAAGACCTTATTCTAAAGGTCTTTTTTATTTTGTAGTTTAGGGTGATTGTAAAAAGGGAATGGTGCAGTAACGAACAGTGCGATGTAACATATTTAAAGTGGACAATGCATAGGCATTATAGTAACTTATCATTCGATAAGTTTGAAACGTAGGGGAGAATGAGCATGGTCAAGGGAAAGCGCTCTAGCCAGTTAGGAGCAGAAAACGGAATTGAAACACGAAAAAAGATTATTAAAACAGCACGCGCATTGTTTATGGAATACGGATATCGAGGGGTATCGACAAGAAAAATTGCAGAGTCTTGTGGCATTACGCAACCTGCGCTTTATCATCATTTCCCTAATAAGCAGTCAATTTATTTAGAAATGCTTCGTAACGATCTCTTAGAAATGAAAACATCGTTGCAACGTATTGTGCAAAGTTGTGATGAAATGAGAGAATCTTTAGAACGCATTATTTATTTTTTACTCGAGCGATATCCGTTTAATTTGCATCAGCTTTTTCATGATATTGAGCATGAAGTAGCAGAGGAACATCACGAGACCATTCAAGAATGGTGGCGCAGCGCTTGTCAGCGTCCAATTGCTACTTTGTTTGAGGAAGGAATTGAAAAGGGAACGATCTATTCGGAAGGAAATAATCAAATAGACGCGGAACGTTACTCATTTCTATTAATGAATGTGCTCAGTCAAAGAGATCAAAGATTACGCAGCCGAAAAGAGTTGAGTGAGCAAGCCTCATTTTTGGCTACTTTCATTCTCTATGGAGTATCGTCACAATCACGGCTAACAACAAATAACGAGAGCTAACAGCTCTCTATGCATATAGCTTATCGAATGATAAGGAACTCGTATTTATTTTTACATAGTAGGAGACATGAAAATGACGAATATCAATTTCTCGTATTTTATTGATCAGAAATTAACAACCATTGAAAAGGGAACTCCTTTTCCGCTCCGTTTTTCATTTACAGATGGTGGAATGTGCGTAGAGTGCTCATGGCGCATTAGAAGGAAAGGGAGAATTATGGTAGGGCATCATGATTTTCATCACGAGCGCTCACGAAAAGAAGCGCTTCAGCAGTTAAAAGATTTGTTGATTGCTCAGCGAATAAAAGCGATTTCTTTGCATGAGGAATTTGATCTTTTATGTATCCAGTTTTCGAACGGTTGCGTCCTAGAAGTTTTTCAAGATAGCTACTGCTTTGAAGGGTGGGAGCTCTTTGGAACGAATGACTTTTCTGTTATAGGTCTTCCGGGTGGAGGGTATGAAGCGTATCGAAGCGAGCAGCTGTGTGAAGACTAACGTAAAAGGTTCAGCATCACTGATTCTGAACCTTTTTCAGGCTTTTATGACGTAAATAACCATATGAGCAGCAACACAATGGCGATCAGGAGCCAAACGAACGGCAACTCTTTTTTGCCTTGTCTTTTGTTTCCTATTAATAAGGTCACCATTGCTCCTATAACTAAAAGAATAACCGTAATCCCGGTTCGATAATCCACAACATTCCTCCTCGCATTATGCGAATACAACTTTGAAAATAACATAAAAGCGGTATCCTGTAATGGCCACCATAACGGCAAGCATCGCAATGAGGGCGTACCGAATTTTATACAAAAAATAAAGCTTATACTCACGCGGATTTTGCCATTTTTTTATATCCTCTTTGATACGGAAGATTAAGATCCCGACGAGGGGAAGAACGACAAAAAATACGATGGTTAACAACAAAAGTTGATCAAAAAAGTGCATGTTTTTGCTTGATAAAATCGAGCGAAAAAACTGCGCGATTGTTACTAAAAAAACGACCGCGAGCGAACAATTATTAATAAATAAATCTGTTCGCTTTTTTCCTTTCTTTATATCTTGCTTCAACGAAAATGGAATGATTATTAGTATGATGAGAGAAGCTACTAACCACCAAATACCGTGCATGCTGATTTCTCCTTTTTAATGGTTTATACAACTGGTTATATATGTAAGTGTTATTAAGTATACGTTCTCAATTTGTAAAAGGTTTCATTTTTATAAATTGAGAAATGAAAAAGACGATTGAAATAGCGCAGCGTTATGATAGATTAAGGATATACGTAAGGAAAGGGTGAGAAATGATGAAGAAGCAAATAAAGGTTGTAGGGGCCGTCACGGTAAATGGCGAGGGCGATATTCTATGTGCGCTCCGCTCGGCGGAGATGAGTCTTCCAAACTTATGGGAGTTTCCCGGGGGAAAGATTGAACAAGGAGAAACGCCTGAACAATCTCTTGTGCGTGAGATAAAAGAAGAGCTCGGATGCACGGTTGAGGTGCAGGAGATGATTGAGGATGTTGTGCATGAATATCCTGCAGTAATTGTTCAATTACTTACATATCGAACGAAGATTATAGAAGGAACGCCACAAGCAAAAGAGCATGCAGAGCTAAAGTGGGTTTCTCCTAGTAAATTAGAAAGGTTGGAGTGGGCACCGGCAGATGTTCCGACGATTCATAAGTTGCTCGGTCGTGGCTAATTCTCCATTCTTCCTTGTCATACTGTCTGAATGCAGGTCACATGTGATACAATGTGTACATGCGGCTCGCTGAAATCAGCGAGCGAATGGAAGTAGGAGTTGAAGGTTGTTGAAGGAAAAGGAAACACTGAAAAAAGCAGTCAAGAAGATGACCGCTGTCGCCATTATTTACATGGTCATACATATTGCGTTATTGCTTATAACAAGCGTGATGCTTAAAACCACGGGAAATATTGTTTACTATCAGGTTAGAGAAGTAGGAAGCTTGATTCTAAACGCTGGATGGCTCGTGCTCCTCATTTATCTGAAAGAAAAAATATTCGCCGTGTACTGGAAATCAACGTCACCTGTCTTTCGAGGGATCTGGTGGGTTGTTTTTGTATTATTTGCGTTCAAAACGGTATCGTTATTTGTCCAATGGCTGCGTTAAAATAGACGAAATTCTCTTAAGGAGAGTTTCGTCTATTTTTTATGGGGATTTTATAAAATCCCTATTGTGACGAGGCACCTTGATCTCAATGGCATCGCGCCACGTAGAGAAAAGGTGAAAATTTTAATAAGTGCCTAGTTGCATCGTGTATCTTGATAGATTTTAGGACGGACAATGATTCCTCTTTCAATATGTAAGAGGAGGGACAGTTTGGAGGAGTTTTTAGTGACTAAGGGACTTTAAATGAATAAAAAATCCTTATTTTACATTTTTTGTATAGTATAATGAAAGAAAAAAGGAAGATGGGAGAGCATCATGGCTTATACAATTCCAGAGTCAATTCGTACAACAGCAACTGCGGGGGAACGACTCCTATTTCAAACGCTCAAGCAGTATTTACCCGAAGATTACATTGTCTACTATGAACCAGAAGTGCTAGGTAGAAGGCCGGACTTTGTAATTATTGGACCGGATCTTGGTTTGTTAGTGTTAGAGGTGAAAGATTATACAAAAGGAACACTGCTTCAATTAAATCGTGATGAGTGGACGATCGTATCAAAGTCAGGAGAACAAGTTACGACAAAGAGTCCTTTTAAGCAAGCTCGTGAAAATGCCTTTCACATAGCAAACGTTCTAAAAAAAGATAAAAATCTTGTTCATCTGGACGGAAAATATCAATTTCAGCTCAAATTTCCATACGGATACGGAGCGGTTTTCACTCGTTTGACACAGGAAGATTTTATCAAAAACGGTCTATACTCTGTCATGGAAGCCTCATTCTGCTTAACAAGAGATGAAATTGATCCTGATAAGGAAGGATTTTCTGAAGAGCATTTGGTGGAAAAGCTAGTGAACATGTTTCAAGTTCCATATCGTCTGCACGCCCCACTTGAGAAGACCGACATTGATGCCATTCGTTATCACTTATTTCCGGAAGTTCGGATTAGCGCAGAGTTTAAGAAGCCTATTCCATATCAAGACCAATTGCTGTTATCATTGCACGATATTCGAGCAATGGATCTTCATCAGGAAAATTTAGCAAAGCAAATTGGCGATAAAAATCGTTTAATTAGAGGCGTAGCGGGAAGCGGAAAGACGCTGATTTTGGCGAGTCGTGCAAAGATGCTTGGGAAGGAGAATCCTGATTGGAAAATTCTTATTTTATGCTATAATATTTCACTTGCTCAAAGTATTCAGCAAATGGTAACACAAATGATGAATGAGCCTGAAGATTTATTTGATTTAGCTGTAGAGGGAAAAGTGGAAAAGTCACATAACGTATCCGTTCGCAACTTTCATTCTTGGCTAAAGCATGAATTAAAAATTACAGAAAAGTCGATCCCCTCTATACTAGAAAAGCTCGAGAAAAAGGAAGCTATTCTCCCAACTTATGACGCAATTCTCATTGATGAAGGACAAGATTTTGCAGGTGATTGGCTTCGTCTTGTGAGTCAGCTTCTTAATCCAGAAACCAGTTCTCTTCTACTTGTAGAAGACCGAGCGCAAAATATTTATAAAAGGAAACGGTCCTATCTGCAAGATACCGGATTGAGCTTTCAAGGCAGATCAAAGGTCCTCACCATTAACTATCGAAATACAGCGCAGGTTGTAAAGTTTGCTTGGGATTTTTATCGATCAAATTCCGCTCTTAAAAATAAAGTTGTCATGCGTGATCAAGAAGGGGAAATTATTGCTCCTCAAAGCACGAAGAGAAAAGGTCCGCAGCCTATTATTATCAAAGCGGAAACATTTCTTCATGAGGTAGCAGCCATCGGCTATCAAATAAAAAAATTGCATGAAACAAAGCATATTCCGTATTCAGAAATGCTTGTTTTATATCGAGTGAAGAATACGCATAAAGTGAACTATATCGATACGCTTAAGCGGGGATTAGAAAAACTTCATATTCCAACCTATTGGCTAACAGAGAATAATGAATCCAAGCGCCAGTTTAATCGGGAAGAGGAAACAGTCAAAATTAGTACGATTGACAGCAGCAAAGGTCTTGATTTTCAAGTTGTATTTATTATGAATATTGATAACATGCCATTTGCGCTTGAAAAAGACATTGAGCGTGAAGTAGCGCTACTCTATATCGGCATGACGCGTGCACGAGATTATTTATGCTTGTCCTATTCGGGAGAGTCAGCATTTACTACTTATTTAGAAGAGCAATCAGAAATTAAGCCTGTAGCAGTGAAGCAAAAGGTGAGTGTAAAGTAATAATGGTCTTGACTGATTTCAATGTGCCTCCTTGTTCATATGAAAAAACTCCAATGAAAATCATTGGAGTTTTTTTGCTTATCTAAATTGAGCAATCTTTTCAAATGGAAGGCGGTATGAAGGGTAACCTTCTTTTGTACCTTTCCCAATTGAAAGAAGCATAACCGGTGCATAGCGCTCTTTATCAATACCAAATACGTCAGCGATTTGATCTTTTTCATAACCACCGATTGGGTTTGTTTCATATCCGTGTGCACGAGCAACAAGCATTAATTGCATTGTTACAAGACCAGCGTCAATTAGAGCTGTTTCTAAATTTACTTGATGAGGCATGTTATCGTAATATGCTTTAATTTTAGCAAGCTGCATATCTTTTACGTCTTGTGGCATATAACCGTGTGCAACCATTTGCTCGTAGATATGATCTACGTTTTCGTCTGCTTTGAGGTCACCAAAGATGGCGATCACTGCTGCAGATGTTTCAACTTGTTCTTGGTTAAAGCGTGCAAGTGGAGCAAGTTTTGCTTTTGCCTCAGGGCTATCAATTACAAGAAAGCGCCATGGCTGCATGTTTACAGAAGAAGGAGCAAGCGTTGCTTCCATAATGATTTCTTCCATTTCCTCACGGCTGATTTTTGCTTCTGGATCGTATACTTTTACGGAACGACGTCCTTTTACTACTTCATTAAAGTCATTTGACGGTTTGTTGATGTTCATAAGTTAATCTCTCCTTCATGTGTACTAAGATGACTATCAAACATTGAGGTGATAAGAAGGTCAAGACTCAATTTGAGATACATTGTCTATTATGCGATCTAACATGGATAAAAGGGTAGAACGCTCATCATTGCTAAAATCTTTCAGCATGTTTTCTAAAAATCGAGCTCGCTCACTTCGGTAAGAAAGAATCTGTTGACGACCTTTAGTCGTTAGTCTGACAAACGTAACGCGGTTGTCATCTGGATTTTTTCTCCTTGAAATCATTTCAATGCCCTCAAGGTGTTTTAAGTGTCTTGTGATGGCTGCACTATCAATTTTAACGTCTTTTTGAAGGGATGATTGACTAATTTCATCGACTTCATATAAGTGATGAAGCAAATCAAGTCGCGATTGTCCCATTCCCGTACAACGTTCAAATTTTTGAGTGACTTGTTTATTTAATTCATAAAAATGATATAAAATCGCCATTTCTTTAGAGCATGTATGGGACAACAATACCTCTCCTTTTAACTATCTAAAAGTTGACGAGTCAATAATTGACCTATCAATGATTGATCTATCAACTAATATAAAGAAGTGGCTGAAAAAAGTCAAGGATATGAATAATAGACAGAATATTTCGTTTTGAGAAAGCTATCGCAGTGGATAACATGTACGATTATTTTACTCACGATACAAGTCGTGTATACTTGTAATGAACTGTTAAAAGGACGGAGCTGACACGAATGAATACAACAATCGCAGATATTGCCAGGATTGCGGGTGTGGCAAAAAGTACGGTTTCCCGCTATTTGAACGGAGGGTCTGTAAGTGCAAAAACAAAAAAGAAAATTGAGCGAGTGATTTTAGAAACAGGCTATATCCCTAATTCGTTTGCACAAAGCTTAAAAGCCAAACGAACGAGTATGATTGGAACGATTGTGCCAAGGCTAGACTCCTATGCCACTTCAAGAACGCTAATGGGGATCGACGAAGGACTTCGTGAGATGAATTATCAAATGCTGATTGCGAATACCAACCTTAATCTTGAACGGGAAATTGAGAGCATCTATGACTTTTCAAGGCGCAAAGTAGCAGGAATTATGTTGCTTGCCACTCAAATTACGCCCCAGCATTTGAAGGCATTTCAAGAAGTTGAGTTGCCTCTTTTACTCATTGGGCAGCACTACGAAGGCATCCATAGTTTGGTTCATAACGATTATGAGGCAGGGATGAAGGTAGGACAACATATTGCTGAGATGGGCCACCGAAAAATTGCATTTTTAGGGGTATCAGAGAAAGATATCGCCGTCGGACAAGTACGCAAAGCAGGATTTCAACAAGCGTTTCTTGATTTGGAGAATACGGACATTCATTTTTTTGAAACGGGCTTTAGTATGGAGAGCGCTTTTGAGCTCACATCACGTATCATTGAAGAATTTTCGCCTACTATTATTGTAGGAGCAACAGATAACATCGCTCTCGGCGCTTTAAAAGCTGCAAATGCGAGGGGGTTACGTGTTCCAGACGAATTGTCCATTACGGGGTTTGGAGGATACGAGGTAACGAGCATTATGCATCCGGCTTTAACAACGATGAAGTATTTTTACAAAGATGCAGGGAAAGAAGCCGCAATGCACATGATTCGATTGGTAAATGAGGAGGAAGTACCTTTGCTAACGTATTCTCATTATCAATTACTCGAGCGTGATAGCGTATTGAATATGACGGTAAAATAAAACAAGCGCAGAGGGATATCCACTCTGCGCTTGTTCGTATTGTATCCCAAACTAAGCGTGCTGTGTAAGGGGAAGAGAAGCAGAGTTAATGGCCGAGTTGGGTCAATTCCATTTGGCGCATTTCATCCGTAAGAGCAGGCATTTTTTTAATTTCTTCGCGTAGACGCATTTTCTCTTCCTCGCTAAAAGTAAGGAAAAACGTTCGATTATAATGTGATAACCACCAAATAATGATCTCTTCACTAAGTTCTTGGATAAGCAGTTCGCTTGATTGGCGCGCTTTAATCGTGTAGTAGAGACAATCTCGTTTTGATGAGTGTTGAAAAAGCAATAAAAGCTGTTTTTTATGCATCACAGAGGAAGTATCAATGAACAAGTTCCAAAGCTGATGTGATAGTTTTTCGTTTGCGAACCGAATTAGATTTTTCGCTCCTTCCTTTGAAACGCTAGGAGAAGAATCAAGAAGAGCCTGTATGAATACGGTTTGATTAGAAGAATGTAGTCTACCGATTGAACGAACGGCTGCTTTTCGTACCTTTACTTTAGGGTGTAGAAGAAACGGTTCAATGAGTGGAATGCATGACGTTGTTCCGGTTTCACCAAGACCTAAAATAGCGGAAGCGGACGTTTCTTCATATGGTTGTTGCAACAAATAGCTGGTATAAAAAGTGTGGAAATCTTGACGATCAAATATCGAGCGTAAATAAAATCGGGCATATTCTCGAATAGAGGCGTGGCGATCGAGCAAAGCGTGTTCTAAGTATGCTTTTGCCTGATCTGCGAAGCGTTCCATAATGGTGTGCAAAGTTCGTCTTCGTAGAGGCATATACCGATGCACAGAGAGTAACTTGATCCATGTACTAACAAACGCTTGGTCATAATGGTTAAGAATTGCTTCACCTGCTCCAAGGGCGATAAGAGCATCGGTGTTTTGTAATGCACGTTTTAAAAACTCATCATCATATTGGTGGTGCTGAAGAAAAAAATGAAAACAAAAGCGTCTCGTAAACCGATCTTCATGATAGGTACCATTGTGTACAGCTGTTTGACATGCAGGTGATTGGAGTAACAATTCAATTTCCTCAATGATCATTTTATCCGTTACTTTTGGGTAGTTACGGAGATGATCAACCAAATAAATAGCATCCACAAAATAAGGAGACAATTCCGTACGTAAATTATTGCGAAGTCCATGAAGCGCACGTTTTTGTGTAGCGGAAATATAGTCGTTGAGTCGTAATAGCAAAAACGGAATGGCTTGTCCTTGTGGCTGAGCGCTAAGTATTTTAACCGCTTCTTCACGTACGTATCCGTTTCGATGAAAGCTACACAGCCCCAAAATCGTCGCATCAGCTGGGTTATCGATCTCAAAAGTCGATAAGTGAGAGGGAAGAAGATGATCCCATGTTTGCGACCATTTATGATAGAAATTCATCTCTTTTATGAGTTGCTCAAGCTCAATCCATTGCTTACAAGCGCTTTGCGCAAGAATGTAATGGATGGTACGTTTAGTTACTTGTGCAATCGTATCTTTTCGATCAAAGACAAACGGAAGCAAAAACGGAATAACTCTCACGTTACCTTCGTGCTGCAATTCCTGGATTAATTCAACTTTATCGTGGTTACTGTGAAAGAAGAGCGCACGTTTCTGATAGAGTTGGTTAATAATCTGGTGAGCTTCTTCCGATAATGGTTTCAAAACACAGCGCCTCCTTATCTATTCAAAAACCGATCAATATGCATGAAACCCGAGCGACGCATCGCTCGGGTTTCAACTTAATGGAGACTATCGGGATCGAACCGACGACCTCTTGCATGCCATGCAAGCGCTCTCCCAGCTGAGCTAAGCCCCCGTAAAAGAAATATCTTCCTATATTTTATGCGGAGAAACGGAATTCTGTCAATAAAAAATAAAGAAATCAGCGTTGGAGAATGACTATCCCGCTGATTTCTTCACGCGCCGTCGATATCTTTGAATGTAGTGCTGCATCTTTTCTAATAAGAAAATAGTGATGGGGATAATACATAAGTAAAACAAAAAAGAATAAAACAAATTCCACCCTGTATAAACAAAAACGCGAAACCAGACGGATATCCCCTCAAAAATGGTTGAAAAAAGGGTAGCAAGCACGATAAACCAAATGGTATGCCAGTTTTTCTGACGCCATATGTCGTATACGTAATAGATTAAGTAACCGAATAGAGGATAAACGAAAAGTTGTAAAATAACGTCAAACCACTCGTACTTCTCACGGTCTTGAAAATCATATAAATTTTTCTTATATGCCCCTCCTAATACGTGATCAGAAACAATTGCAACTGCTGCTATGTAAAGAAGGAGTAGAGCGGTAATAATAGGTGGAAAGCGGTTTGGAAGCCAAATAAATAAAGCAGCAACGATCAGTAAGGAAACAATAATAAACCATTCATTTTCATCGAATTGAATTGGCGGATATAAAATCATAGCGATGATTGCTTTTCTTTATGAAGTAAGGAATAAAATAGCGGTTGTAGGGACAGGGTTACACAAAATATGAAGGTCCAAATACCAAAGGTCCATTGTATACGCCACCCCGTTGCATAAAAGAGGTGAAGATGATAGTGCAAAATATCACACATACTAATCGTCATAATGCCGATCACGCTCCAGCCAACTTTCTGCCATACATGCCCACTAGCAACAGCTAGGTTAATAAATGTAACGACCATAAGGGGAAATAAAAATGCTTTACTAATTGAAACAGCTGTAAATAAAGGAATTGTGCGGGCGTGTTGAATGAGCTGAAGGTTTTCACCGGAAATATCGAGCCAAATATGAATGAACAGTAGTGAAACTAACCAGCATCCGGCCATTTCGAAGATGGTTAGCTGTTGTTGGAAGTAGAGAATAACTCCGAATATGAGTAGTAGAGAAGCCACGAATAAGATAGCCACGCATATCATCCTTTATCAATCGGTAATAATTAAAGTTTTTCCTATTTTTTTGGTTTAATTCTAGTTATTGATTGCCTACATGCAAAAAAATAATAATGTAAAAAAATGTAATATGACCCATGTGTATCGCCAGTAGCGAGCGTATAATGAAGATATTCTTATGTAAAGGAGGGTATTCACCTTGAAAAGAAAAATGATGACGCTTACAATTTTTGCTTCGTTATTCTTTTCAACTACGATGATGACAGATCAACCAAAAGCATATGCAGAGGAACATACATCAATTCTTCCTGGTTCAGAAGACACCCAGGTAGCTTATTTTGACGGAGTAAACGGAAACTGGCTGACTACGAAAAATCCAATTCAGTATAAGGCAGCTACTTTATACGGAAATATTGGCCTTGTTCCGTACAACTGGGGACAGCAATCAGATGGGAGCGGGTGGTATGAAGTGTACAAGCCAGCACCAATCAAAGGTACACAAATCTCTGGAAGGTTTGAAGATGCAAAGTTTGTCATACGAATCCCTGAAGATTGGAATGGGAAACTAGTCGTTTCTGGTATTCCAGCAACGAGAAATGAAACCTCCACTGATCTTTTATTCAGTGATTATGTGCTAGAAAAAGGCTATGCATTTGCTGCTATTGATAAAGGCACGCAGGGAGAAGAAGATCCAACCGATCCACTGGCCAAAGTCAAAAATGCACTTGCAAATGAAGATGATTCCGTTGCTGAATGGAATGAACGTTTTCGACAGGTTACAAAGGCCGCTCAGAATTACCTCAAAGACCATCACCCGTCTCAATTAATTGCAGCTAGAGACCAATCAAACACCGCTTCTCATCTCATCAACAAGGATCATCACATCCCTACTTATGCAATCGGTATTTCAAACGGAGGATATGTGGTACGTTATGCTTTAGAGCACGATAAGCCTAAGATTACAGGGGAGCCTCGCTTATTTGACGGAGGTGTAGATTGGGAGGGCGTGCTTTGGACAGAAAAAGCATCCAACTTAATTAGTTCGTTGACTACGGTTGTAAATTCGACTGAAGAAGCTCTTTATGAAAGTGGAAAGAACAAAGAAAAAGCGCTTAAAAATATGTACAAAGCGGGTCTTCCAAAAGGATCAGAAGGCCTTTGGCCATACTACGACCAGGTGTACTGGTTTGTCACACTCAATATTTACCGTGATCACTTTGATCCAACCGCTCCAAACCGATTAAATTGGCGTGATTATTTGAACTTTACGCCATCAGGGCAACGAGATCGTTCGTACGATTGGATTTTTAAGGATTATCGCTATGAGCAAAGAAAGCGATTGATGCGTGACAACATCAAGAAAGTTGCGAATACAGGGGATATCGATGTTCCGTTAATTAGTTTCACCGGTACAATGGATGCTCTCATCTTTCCAGATGTCCATGCGAAAGGGTATGAAAAACTAGTGAAAAGAGCGGGTAAACAGGATCTGCACCGTCTGTATATGATTGAAGGTGGCAATCATGTCGATAGTTTAGTTTGGAATCCATCCGCAGATGCAACAAAAAAGCTACAGCCACTGCTTCCTTACGCACACCAGTCGTTTGATTTGTTAGTAGACTGGGTAGAAAAAAAACAGCCTGCACCAAAAAGTCACGATGTTAAAAGACCCGAAAATACGCTGCACGTCAGAGATTTAAAAACGGGAAAAGAAATCAAACCATACTAACAGATAAAAGGGAGATGCCACGCTTGCATCTCCCTTTTATATTATGACGACAAGAAGTCACGATTCGAAGCGAGAGGAGGCTGCTCAAGCCATCCCTTTTCAATCGCGATTTTAGTTCCTTCTCCTGCAAACCTTGCCGTTTCAAGAGAGAGGCGGGCAAACATAATAGAAAGATCTTTCCGAGCGATTTGTGATAGAGCAGAACCGTAATTCGCGAGACCACTCGCACTTGCGAGTCCTGTGTGGTAAAGCATTAACTTTTCAGAAAACGGCGGAATTCGAGACTCGGTTACTTCTGGATCCCAAAGCTGTGGGGAAGGTAAGTCCTCATCGGTCAACGTATGAATAAAGAGGTCAATGTGCTTATGCGCAATTTTACGACCTCGAACGAGATACGTACGCAAATCAACCGATGTAGAAGCTTGGCTGAATCCGATCATAAGAGACTTTCCAAGCATGTTTGTATCCAAGTTGATATAGATGGATTTAATTTCCTGTGCGGTTACTGGACGGTTTTTACCGCGGATTTTACCTAAAAAAGATGGATGATGAACGAAATGGATTTCTTTTGGGATGGGAATGCTCGGCGTACGGATGACGATCCCTTTTTCCAATAGATATTCAATCGCTTGATTAAATACGTTTGTGTATTCCTCAATGTTTTGAATGAAAAATTCGCGTAGATCTCTTCGGTGAGAGCCAAACAGTGCCTCAGTGTACAAAATAATAGATCCTCGTGCCATTTCTTTCATATAAAAGAGATAAAACTTATCCGAAAACATTCGAGGCGTATCTAGAAAAACATCCTGCTCACCAAAGCCAGCAGGAGCAATCATTCCTTCTTGCTCGAACAGTTTTTGATAGCGAACGAGCCGCTCATCTAATCGTTTTTTGTTCGTCTCAAGCAGTGTTCGAGCATTTGAGTCTTCTACAGTCGATAGAAAACTCGTCATCACACAATGTAACATTGTTTCCCCGATATACCCAGACCATAATCCACTTACTTCTCCAGCGGTTAAGGTTACAATACGTCCGTCGTTATTCATGTTCTCACCTCACTACAAAAGTTACGTTTCTTAGTGTCATCATGTAGGAGAAAAATATGTGTGAAAGTTGATGAGGTCCGTTTCGCTGAATAAACGAAGAAAATGGTAAGATGTCCAAACAAAAGCCTTTTCGATCGATACACTAGTAAAAGGAGGTGAAAGACTATGAATCCCCTCATTACAGTGAATGGATTTTATGTTCAAACGATGAGTCAAAATGCAAATATTAATTTCGGCTCCACGCGACAAGAAAGTCATACCGCAAATAACATTTTAATCGGAAATGCTTTTTCAGTTGGAAATTATTCGCCCGTCTATCAGCGCGTATGCAATCGTGTGTCACAGCGAAACGTTCAAAATCAGACAGAAACTGGCCAGGCAGTTAACGACAACAACTCAATTTAGGTGTAGCTAGGCTAATTTGATTTTGTTCATCATATATGTATAAAGAGATCGATGAGTGTGCTCAACTACGAATATCGAAATTGCTTGACGGGTACAAGAACAATAGAAACACTTAAAGGAGTGACAAGATGAAAAAAGGAACGGGTCTTTTTATTGCAAACGTTGTGGTTTTTTTAGCGGTGTTGATCGTTAATTACACGATGGCAGTCGGGCAAAATATTGGCGGTATAAGTGGGGAAATTAATTATCTATTCAAACCTGCCCCGTACGCCTTTTCCATTTGGGGTCTTATTTATCTTCTGCTTGCTGTGTGGATTATTCGTGCCTTTTTTACAACGGGAGAAGAAAGAGATGTGTATCAGAAGATTGGCTTATGGTTTCCACTGAACTTACTTTTAAATGCGCTATGGGTTATTGTATTTGGTAAGGGTCATATTGTTCTATCCGTATTTGTTATTATTGCCCTTCTACTTACGCTTATAGTGATTTATTCCATCATTCAAAACTCAGGTGTACGCAAAATTTTGCTTCGCACGCCAATTTCCATTTACCTCGGATGGGTTTCTGTGGCAACGATTGTTAATATATTTACGGTCTTGACTTACAAAAATGTGGAATCACTGCTAGGGCTTGATCAGCTCACATGGACCTTGATTATGCTTGTGGTTGGCGGTTTGCTGGCCATTTACTTTACATTTAAAAACAAGGACATTGCGTATCCGCTCGTTGTTATTTGGGCGTACATTGCCATTATTGTAGAGCAAAAAGACATGCGATCAATTGTCGTAACAGCATGGATTACGGTTGCAGCAATTGCAGTTGCTATTTTAATTGAGTGTATTCGAAAAATAAAGCGTTGATCGAGAAGCCATCAGGCGATTACCTGATGGTTTTTTTGTATATCTTTTTTGAAAGCGTTAACAATTAGGTCTTTAGAACCATTTACACATAAAATTATATTTTATAAATTATAAATAATTAATGAAACAAAATTTTAAAAGGTGTATAATTATTATCAGAAATATCTGTATAATTAGAAAGAGAGTAAGAAAAAAGAGGGGGAACAAGCATGGCGGGGAAAGATTATCAAAAGCTCGCACAACAAGTTCTTGAACATGTTGGGGGAGTTGGAAACGTTGCTGAATACGCACATTGTATGACGAGGCTTCGCATTAAGCCAAAAGACGAATCAATGGTCGATCAAGCAGCGCTTCGAAAAATTGAGGGTGTAATGGGAGTTGTACAAGAGGATACGGTCCAAGTGATTGTCGGGCCAGGTGTGGTAAATGACGTTTACCATCAATTTGATCAAATCGTAAAAGCAGGCGGTGGAGTAGATTTAAAAGCTCGGGCTACCGATAAGAAAGCTGAAATTTCAAAGAAAAATGCGACACCTTTTAAACTATTATTACGACGTATTGCAAGTATTTTTATTCCACTTATTCCGGTTTTAGTTGCGTCTGGACTTATTACTGGTATTACAAAAGCGCTTATTCAAGCAGAGGTTCTCTCTGATAAATCAACTCCTGCGATGTTATTAACCGTCATTGGATCCGGCCTATTTGGCTATTTAGGTATTTTAGTAGGAATGAACGCAGCAAAAGAATTTGGAGGGTCACCTGCACTTGGTGCGATGGCTGGAATCCTGATTATTAACCCAGCTATTGTGGATATTAAATTGTTTGGGGAAAATTTACTACCAGGTCGTGGAGGACTTATAGGGGTATTAATGGCCGCTATTTTTATGGCAATTGTGGAAAAGAGAGTTCGACGGTTTGTACCGAGTGTCATTGACATTATTGTGACGCCGACGATTACTCTATTAGTTACGGGAATTGTCACATACGTTGTGTTTATGCCTGTTGGAGGATTTATTTCCGAAGGAATTACAAAAGGGTTGTTAGCGATTTTAGATACAGGAGGCGTAGGAGCTGGGTTTGTATTAGGAGCTACATTCCTACCACTCGTTGTAACGGGATTGCATCAGGGGCTAACGCCTGTTCACTTAGAGCTCATTAACTCTATTGGAAACGACCCGCTTCTTCCGATTCTTGCAATGGGTGGTGCTGGACAGGTGGGAGCAGCATTTGCCATCTATATGAAAACGAAAAAGAAAAAGCTAAAGCGTGCCATTTTTGGGTCACTGCCTTCTGGTGTATTAGGGATCGGGGAGCCGCTTATCTTTGGCGTAACGCTTCCACTCGGTCGCCCGTTCTTAACGGCATGTCTTGGTGCTGGAGTAGGTGGCGCATTTCAAGCTTATTATCACGTAGCAACTAGTGCGGTAGGCGTGTCCGGTATTCCGTTAGCTTTCATCGTAATTCCAACACAAGTATTGCTCTATATTGCAGGTCTTGTCATCGCTTATTTTGCTGGCTTTGCATTTACGTATTTCTTCGGATTTAAAGATGAAATGGCGAGTGAGTTTGATTGATTGGAATCTCCTTTTACTTGCAAGATCCATATGCACAAAAACGATTGAAAGAGGCAGGTGAAAGCGGTATTCGTACTGCTTTCACCTCGCTTCATATTCCAGAGGAGACAGGCGATTTAGCAAAAAAAGCGAAAGAACTGCTATCACTAGCGTGTGAGTTAGGAATCAATGTCTATGCAGACACATCACGATCCACACCTTCGAAGTTGGGGCTAGAGAGTTTTCAAGACTTGTTGAAGCTGGGAGTAAAGGGGATTCGACTTGATGATGGATTTGATCATGAGACGACGCTATCACTGGCAAAGCATTTTAAACTTGCGCTAAATGCCAGCACGATGACGCAGCAAGAGCTAGAGGATCTTTTGAAGTTAGGCATTTCGCCCAAGCAGCTCCTTGCGTGGCACAACTTTTATCCAAGATGTGAGACGGGTTTAGATGAGGCGTTTTTTGTGAATCAAAATCTATTTTTACGTGATGCTGGGGTTCGAGTTGCCGCATTTGTCCCTGGAGATGGAGAAAAGAGAGGACCATTATTTGAAGGTCTTCCGACACTCGAGAATCACCGAGGCGGGAAGCCTTTGAACAGTGGGATAAACTTGAAGCACATGGGTGTAGATGATGTGTACATCGGGGACCCAGAGGTAAAGCAAGAAACGTTAAAAGCACTGGTGGCCTACGATGAGACCCAAACGCTTTTCTTGCGTATACAATCGTCGTATTTACGAGAAGGCCACTATCAGCTCCGCTTTGATCAAGCGCGTGACGTATGGAGATTTTTGGACACGCGTCAAACTAAACGGATAGACGCCCATCATACAACAGAACGTCCTGTTGGAAGCATTACGATGGACAACCACCGTTACGGGCGTTATCAGGGAGAGATTCAGCTTGTTCGTTCACCGCTTCCATCTGATGAACGAGTCAATGTTATTGGAAAAATAGTAGAGGAAGATATTCCGCTGCTGCAGTATTTAAAGCCTGGCCAAACCATTCATTTATACAAATAACCAATAAGACGTGCCCAAACGGGTACGTCTTATTTAATAGGCATAGTCAGATGAATATCAAGCGGTTCTTTTAAAAACAATGCGGGATCTACTTGCTTTGCAATGGTGAAGCCGTAGCGAAAGTAGAATCCGAGCGCTGAATTTGTTTCAGTGGCCGATACATAAAGCTGCATCGCCCCTTTTTCTTTTGCACGAAAAACAACGTGATCCATCAAGCGTTGTGCCACTTTTTGTCGTCTATACCCATTGCTAACATAGAGAAAAGCCATCTGGAGCGTTTTCTCATGTATGGGAAGCCACTCGCCCCCTAACACCGCAACGCCTATTAACCGATCTTGATCAATAGCACCAACAAGGTGGCCGTCTTTTTTAATAATGGGAGAAAGAGTGTGGATAATCTCAGAAATCCCCTCAGGTGACCAATTTGGAATCACTTTTTTTCGTTCTTCTTTTGCTAACGTTTCGTTTTTATACGTATAAATGGCCTCAATTTCTTCTGTTCGGTCAATTTCTTTGATGCGCGGAAGCCATGAGAGGTCGAGCTCTTTAACCGTTATCATCTTGTTCTTCTCCTTTGTTATCCATAACTTTATCCTACTATGTTCGCTAGTCAATGTGCGAAATCCTGTAAAAAGACGTTTAATCAAAATAACCTAGTGGAACAATTCAACTAGTTAGAAACCACGAAGGAGGCATTTTATATGCTACAACATAAACTTTATATTAACGGTGAGTACGTAGAATCAGAATCAAACGAATTTATTGATGTATTAAATCCTGCTACAGAAGAAGTAATTGCACGCATTCCGTCTTCAACGGAAGGAGACGCAGATCGTGCTGTACAGGCAGCATATGAGGCACAGAAGGAATGGGAGAAAGTACCTTCCAATGAGCGCGGGAAAATTGTCCGCAAGTTAGGTGATAAAATTAATGAACGAAAAGATACGTTTATAAAGCTTCTTATCGAAGAACAGGGGAAAAGCTATGAGCAGGCAACCGGCGAAGTAGAAACAGCGATTGATTATTTCTACTACATGTCAGAATGGGCACGACGAATCGAAGGTGAAGTTCTGCCAAGTGACCGTCCAAACGAGAACATCTTCATTTATAAGCGTCCTATTGGAGTCGTAGGTGGCATCGTACCGTGGAATTTCCCCGTATTTATTCTGGCGAGAAAGGTTGCTACCGCGCTCATTGCTGGTTGTACGATCGTATTAAAACCAAGTCAGCAAACGCCAAACACAGCCGCTGAATTTACAAAAATTGTGGACGAGATGGACGAACTTCCAAAAGGCGTATACAACTACATTACTGGAAAAGGCTCGACGATCGGAAACGCCCTTGCTACACATCCAAAAGTCGCAATTGTTACGATGACAGGAAGCGTTGGTGCTGGTGTGAAGGTGATGGAAGCAGCAGCTAAGAACATTACGAAAGTAAATCTAGAGCTTGGCGGAAAAGCGCCGGCTATCGTAACGGCAAACGCTGATGTCGATTTGGCGGTGGAAAGCATTAAGCAGTCTCGTCTTACAAATGCAGGGCAGGCATGTACAAACGCTGAGCGAGTATATGTTCATGAGAGCGTGGCAGAGGAATTTATTAAAAAAATTACGGAAGCAATGAAAAACACAAAGCTTGGCAACCCACTTGAAGACAAGGAAGCCGACATGGGACCACTTGTGAGTGAGGATCGTCTGAACACGGTACACAAAATGGTGGAAAAGGCCGTGAAGGAAGGCGCAGAGATTGCAACCGGTGGTAAGCGCGCTTCGATGGAAAAAGGCTTCTTTTATGAGCCAACGGTACTGCTGAACGTAAAGCAGAACATGGATATTATTCAAGAGGAGATTTTTGGACCTGTTTTACCAATCATGACCTACAGTAACTTAGACGAAGCGATCGAGCTGGCAAACGATTCCGATTTCGGTCTTTCGTCATCCATTTACACAGAAAACGTCCATGAGGCAATGCGCGCTGCGAACGAATTGAAGTACGGCGAGACGTTCATTAACCGTGAAAACTTTGAGGCTATTCAAGGCTATCATGCCGGACTTCGTAAGTCGGGTCTTGGCGGTGCTGACGGCAAGCACGGACTTGAGGATTTTCTTGCGACGCACGTTGTGTATATGCAATACAAACAAGATTACAAATAAAAGAGGGCGCCTTAGGGCGTCTTTTTTATGTAGCTATCTTTTAATAATTTTTCCACTTCGCACACGAGTTTTCGGTTGTTTACACATATACATACTATATAAGGGTGTTTTAAATAAAATGTAAAAGGATGTGTATGAGATGGAGGTTCAGGTTAGCTATCACATTATCTCACATTCGCGTGGAATCATTACGGTTGCTTTGTGCGTGAATAATAAGATTGCTCATATATTAGCCGGGAAAGATGCTGTTATTCAGCGAAAGCTTAAAAAATTGTTTGACTAAAGTCTCATTTTTCCTGTCCCGTTCTGAACTATTTTACAATTAAATGAGGATAGTGATACATTAATAATAGAAAAGACAGAGCTTTCAAAATGGGGACAAGGGGAAAAAGGAAAATGCCAAAGAAGATAAAAATGAGATGCGAAACGTTTTATCGATTAACTAATCTAGGGGTAGATTATCGACATATTGATAGTGAGAAAGATTTAGATCTTTTGAGTCAAGTTATGTATGACAGCTATAAAGAGAAGGAAGAGAAAGAGCTACAAGACACGAAAAGTGAACTTCAACAGACATTTGAAGGTCGATATGGAAAGTGGCTGCCTCAATGCTCATATGTGATTGAGAACGAAGGTCTACCAGTCTCTGCGACCATTATTACGCTGTTTGAAGAGGCACCGCTTGTTGCCTATACGTTCACTCATCCTACATACAGCAACAAGGGGTATTCAACCTTTCTGTTACAAAAAAGTATTAATCGTCTCTTTGAACAGGGCTACAGTTACGTATACTTGGTCGTTGGAGAGGATAATCGTTCTGCTAGACACCTTTACGGGAAAATTGGATTTACAGAAATGTCATAACGAGTTTGGGAATAGCCGTGTCCACTTTTTGTTTTTCACATACCCTATAAAGAGCAATGACTTATACGTAAAGAGTGATAGAATCATTGTTCAATAGGAGGTGGATCCGTTATTGAAAAAGGTAATGTTAGATCCAGGGCACGGAGGAAAGGATTCTGGTGCAGTCGGAAATAGCCTGAAGGAAAAGGAAATCGTATTAGCAATTAGCCAATATGCGAAACGGTTTCTTGAAACGCAGTACCAAGGTGTAGAGGTACGGCTGACAAGAGCAGACGATCGTTTTATTCCATTAAATGAACGTGCACAGCTCGCAAACAATTGGGGAGCTGACGTGTTTGTTTCCATCCACATCAATGCAGGTGGAGGAAGCGGCTTTGAAACCTTTCGCTCAAAATCTGCAAATGACCTCACGGTGACCCTGCAGAATACGCTCCACAATGAAATTTTAAAGAGTATGAATACAGTAAGTCCTATCAAAGATCGGGGCCGACAGCAGGCAAATTTTCTCGTCCTTCGTCAAACGGCTATGCCAGCAGTATTAACGGAAAATTTGTTTATTGATAGCGGAGATAGTCGTCAGTTGAAAGATCAAGCTTTCTTAAAAGCGACAGGAGAAGCGCACGCAAAAGCAATTGCTGCTTTTTTGAAATTGAAAGCCGTGCCTTCAAAAGGAGGGACCAACGTGAGCCCGCAAAAAGGATATAGCGCAGAATTAACAAAGGCAGTAGAGTGGGCCAAAAAACAAGGCATCTCGGATGGTCAGCGGGTGAATGAGCCAGCAACTCGCGGAGAGATCCTCATCATGCTATACCGAGCCTTAGCAAATAAATAGAGTAGAAATAAAGAGTAAACGCACTGACATGGGATTCCATGTCTTTTTTATGCTCCTATATTGAAACGTTTTATCTTGCATTTGAATAATAATGAAACAATATTGGTTCGTGGTATTGATAAATGCGTGAATAGTCCCTATATTCATACTTGAGTATCCTTCTTAAGTATGATACTTTAAAGATAATTACCTTATTGTAGAAAATTCTAAATATTCAGTTAAAAAATCTCTTTCAATTAAACTATTTGAAAGCGGGTGAATTCAGTGGGAGAGAACAAAGGTAAATGGGGAGTGGTAGTAGCAGCTATGTCCATTCACCTTTCAATTGGTTCAATTTATGCGTGGAGTGTTTTTACAAAGCCAATCATGCAGGAATTGAAGTGGAGTTTGACAGAGGTAAGTCTTGTGTTTAGCTTAGCGATTCTTTTTTTAGGTTTATCCGCTTCTTTCTCGGGTCATTTGATCGCGCGAATTGGTTCAAAAAGGGCACTTGTATTATCTACCATGCTCTTTACAAACGGAATGATTGGAACAGGACTAGCAATTAACTTAGAGTCGTTACCGCTTGTTTATTTATTTTTCGGGTTTTTAGGTGGTATTGGTCTTGGGATCGGGTATATTACCCCCATTTCGCTTGTCATTCAGCTCTTTCCTACCAAAAGAGGACTTTCTTCAGGTGTGGCAATTATGGGGTTTGGTTTGGCCGCTGTTATTGCCAGTCCCGTGATGCAAGCATTGATTTTACACATCGGGATCGCTAATACGTTCTTTTTTATGGGCATCGTGTATTTTGTCATTATGTTCACGGCTAGTATGTACATATCTTCACCGAAGAAGCTAGAAATAGAAAGTGGTAGTGACGTTCAGCAAGAGAAATTTCCTAGACAACTTATTCGGACAAAACGCTTTTATTATTTATGGATCCTCTTATTTTTAAACATCCTATGTGGAATTGCCATCTTATCAATTTTTTCTCCACTGACTCAAGAGAAGTTCCGTATTAGCGCTGCAGAGGCTGCGTCACTAATCGGCATTATTAGTGTATTTAACGGATTAGGCCGTTTGTTATGGTCTACCTTATCCGACTTCATTGGAAGACCGCATACATACTTGTTTTTGTTTATCACACAGTTCATCACCTTTTTATTCCTTTTAATAGGGGTAGGATCACCGCTTTTTTACATATTAGTGTCAATCGTAATGGTTTGCTACGGCGGGGGCTTTGCAAGTCTACCTGCTTACATAAGCGATATATTTGGGGTAAAGCATACCGGAATCGTACATGGATATATGCTGACAGCGTGGGCAGCAGCAGGTTTGATCGGACCGATCCTCACTTCGTGGCTTAGGGAAACGACAGGGGGATATACGCTCAGTTTATTCTTTTTTAGCGTTTTCATGGGAGTTGCCATCATTCTATCCCTTCTTTTAAAAAGAGATTTGAAGCGAAGGGAAAAGGAGGAAGATCAAACACTTTCTTCAACGGTGAATTTATAGTTTGGATAAAATAGTTAAAAGCCTCCTGATAGCCAGGAGGCTTCTATTAATTATTGTTAGCGGGCAACAGTTCACCGTCTGTACTGAAGTGGGCATCATAAGATAGGCGAGATAGCTTTTGGAAGATGTACTGATTGTAAGCTTGATCCTGCAAACGTGGCTGCCCATTTGAAATATTGGCAGGTACAACGCTCGAAGTGACTTTTCCGTTATCGATCGTCATGTTCACAATCATTGTTTCCCTTCCTTTTGGAACAGATGATTTCGTGAAAACAAAGTTGCCTAAGCTATAGTAGATGGGTGAACCTTTGTAAAGTTCAGCACCCATTAAGCAATGGCTGTGTGAGCCAATCACCGCACTTACTCCGGCGTCAATGAACTGTTTTCCTAATGTTCGTGCGTATTCTTGTGGATAGTCAGCTAGTTCACGATTCCAGTGAATCATCACAATGGTATAGTCCGCTTTTTTTACTGCTTTTTTCACATAAGACATCATTGGTTCAGTATTGTAAGCTTCAGCAATTCCAGGTTGATCAGGCTTTGCAAACCAAGATCCTTCAGGAAGAACATGACTTAAACCAAGAATGGCAATTGTCTTTCCATTTTTTTTAATGTAATGTGCCGAGAACGCTTCTTTTTCATCCATTCCAGCCCCTGTATGACCGATTTTTTGCTCATCCAAATAAGTGATGGTGTCTTCGAGCGCATCCACGCCATAATCAAGCGTATGGTTGTTTGCGAGCGTTACGACGTCGACCCCTGCGTTTTTAACGCCTTGAAGTGTTTTAGGTTTGGCACGAAACGTAAATTGCTTTCCGGCCGGATTCCCACGAGTTGAAACAGATGTTTCAAGGTTAATTGCTGCAATGTCTGCTTTTTGTAGAATAGGTGCCACCTGCTGAAATGGATAATCAACTCCGTACTGGTCAATGGCTTGACCAACATCTTTATCGAGCAGCACGTCTCCTGTGAATGCAAACGTAATTGGATCGTGAGGAGCAGGTTCACTAGGCTTAGGTTTCTTGTCTATTGTACTTTGCTTTGTTGGCTGTTGTTTGACAGGTTTGCTCGATTGTTCACCTGCTGCTGGTTTTGATGTATATTGAACAGAATACACCACGGTTATGACGATGAGTGCAACTAATATGGTTAGGAAACCTATGAATATACGCTTATGTTTTGTTTCTCTCTTTTTTCGTTTCATGTCATTTCGTGTAGAACGCTCCATGCAAAAATCCCCCTTTCGACATGTATAATTACTAGTATTTGACTAATAAGGTCGAAATTCCTGCAAAAAACATTTTTTTCTAAATGGTTAACTTCTAACGAGAGGGATACACTGCATAATGTCCTGCGTGTCATGAACCATTTTTTAAAAAGCGTTGAACTATTACGCTGTAAAAAAATGAATTCCCTTTCAAAATAGGTAGATTTCTTTAAAATATGGCAAAAATGAAAAAATACGCAATTAACATTTAACAAAAACGAACTTTTGTGTTAAATTATTTTGTATAGTTCGTAAATTGGTAACCTAACAGAAGAAGGAGCGAGATTATGACGGCCACTATTATTAAAGGAAAAGAAGTAGCGGTAGAAATTCGCGCTGCGCTAAAAGAAGAAGTTCAGCAACTTAGAGATCAGCAGATTATCCCAGGACTATCTGTCATTTTAGTAGGAGAAAATCCGGCTTCGCAATCATACGTCAAAGCGAAAGCGCGTGCGTGTGAAGAAATTGGAGTTGCTTCTGAAGTGTTAAAGAGAGAGGTTTCTATTACTCAGGAGGAATTGTTAGCGGATATTCAGGCACTGAATGAAAATCCGAATGTTCATGGTATTTTAGTTCAATTACCTTTACCGAAACATATTGATGAAAAGGCCGTCCTAAATGCAATTGATCCAAAGAAAGATGTAGATGGGTTTCATCCGATAAGCGTTGGGAACATGGTCATTGGGGATGAGTGCTATTTACCCTGTACACCTCATGGCATCATTGAACTGATTAAGCGCTCTGGTGAAACGATAGAAGGAAAGCATGCGGTAGTAGTAGGAAGAAGTAATATTGTCGGAAAACCAGTTGCAATGCTTCTTCTTCAAGAAAATGCGACGGTAACGATTGCTCATTCTCGCACAAAGAATTTATCAGCTTTACTAAAAGAGGCTGACATTATCGTCGCAGCGGTTGGGAAGCCTCGCCTTGTGACAGCAGAGGACGTGAAAGAAGGCGCGATTGTGATCGACGTTGGAAATACATCAGAAAACGGAAAGCTCGTTGGAGATGTTGATTTTGATAGCGTAAAAGAAGTGGCAGGTTATCTTACACCTGTCCCAGGCGGTGTGGGTCCGATGACGATTACAATGCTTCTGAAAAATACGGTAGAGGCGGCGAAGGTCATCCATCACGTAAGTAAATAATAAACAAGACCAGAGGACACGTTCTCTGGTCTTGTTTATTTACAGAAAATTTTTGTGCGGACGAAGATAGCGCCTTACTTCCGCGAGAAGCTTTTTTTGTAGCGAAGGAATTGGTAGCGCAGCGGCAATGTCTTTTGCTACTGGATAAATGCCAAATTCATTAAAGCGAACGCGTAAAACCCCTTCAAATAAGACTTGCTCATGAATAAGATCAGTCATTTTGCTTTTTATAAACGCTTGTTTCGTTTGCTTGTCTACGTCAATTACTTCCTGTATACGAAAGGTGCATTTAAACTGTTCATCCATTCTATACGTCTCTCCTTGTTTAGCTTCATTTATATTATTTACCCTTATCATCGAGTAGAATAGTCGAAAAAGTAATAAAAATGGTTTTTTTTGCAAAAAAATATTTGTCGAATGGAGAAAAATTTAGGATAATGACAGTATGGGAAAATATGAGAGAGGGCGAACTGGAAGTGAAAGAATAGGAGGCTTTTTTTTACATGGAGGTTTTTGTTGCACGACAACCAATATTTAGTTTATCAAAAGACGTAGTCGCTTACGAATTATTGTATCGACAAAGCCAGGAAAATCGTTTTTTAGGAATTGATGGTGATAAAGCGACAGCTGATGTACTTGTTAATTCTTTCTTAAATATTGGGATCGAGAAGTTATCAGAAGGAAAGCCGTGTTTTATTAATTTTACGGATAAATTACTTATACAACGTTTTCCAATTTATTTTAATCCTAATCATATTGTCATTGAAATTCTAGAAACGGTAAAGCCAACGGAGGAAATCATCGCTACCTGCAAGGAGCTTAAGCAGCTGGGGTATCGAATTGCGCTTGATGACTATGACTTTCTAGAAAATAATATAGATTCTTACAAGCTTCTGCCCTACGCAGACATTATTAAAGTGGATTTTTTGAACACAACGGTCGCCCAGCGTAAGCGGATGTTTGAATCAATTCGTGCCTATCCGATTAAGTGGTTGGCGGAAAAAATTGAAGATAAAGAAACGTTTCAGCAGGCGGTAAAGGAAGGGTTTACGTATTTCCAAGGCTACCTTCTAAGTAAACCAAAGGTCATTAAGGCACATGATGTTCCAGCGTATTTCCGGACCTATTATGAGCTCATTCATCACTTATCCAAAAAAGAGCCTCAAATTGATCATATTTCGCAAATTATCGAACAAGATCTATCACTATCGTATAAATTGCTGAAGCTTATCAATTCACCTGCTTATCGAAGGTGCTCGGCCATTAAATCGATTCGCCATGCCATCGTTCTTTTAGGGTTGAACGAGCTACAAAAATGGGTGTATGTGCTCATGATTCGCGAACAGCAAAGTATGAAAAAAGAGATTCCAGAGGAAATCTTTAAAATATGCTTAACACGAGCTAAAATGTGTGAATCCATCGCGGATAAAATTGGTCAGAAGCATAATGAGTCTAGTTTTTTCCTAGCAGGCATGTTTTCGCTTATGGATGTCATTCTCCAGATTCCGATGGAGCAGGTTCTTCTTGATTTACCGATTTTAGAAGAGCTAAAGCATGCGCTTCGGGGAGGAGATAATCTATTAAAACAAGTACTAGACTTAAGTTTGTCGATTGAACAAGCGCTATGGACGCAGTTGAGTAACCATGCATCAAAACTATCTATAGAAGAAAGCGACGTTTTTCACGCCTACGTAGAGTCTATTGAATGGGCAAATGATCTTTTTGAGTTGAAAATTGTATCATAAAGCGTCACCCTTATAGGCGAGTCGACATAAACTAGAAGCGAATCAGGAATTAGAGAGGAGCTTTTATCGGTATGTCCTATGAGCAAGAGCGAGAGTATCAAACACCTTACATGGTTTCTGTTATTGATGCGTACGTGTATCAAACCCTTCAGTCTGTTATTGGAAAAGAAGTGGTCATTGAAACAACAAGAGGCAGTGTACGAGGAAAAGTAAAAGACGTAAAGCCTGATCATGTTGTAGTAGAAGCAAAAGCAACACCATTTTTCATCAGAATTCAGCAAATCGTCTGGGTTATGCCTAACTAAAAAACAGAATCTAGTTGGTTGTTGGAAACACGTGGAATTTAGTCAAGAGGAAGGTGAGTAGTTGTCACCTTCTTTTTTTTGTTCGTTATCGGATTAGGTAGAATGGATTCGACAACGAGAGTAGGTGAAAAGCGCGAATGGATGAATAGTACAATCTAATGCTTGAATACAACTAGGGATAAGGAGGGGTTGTAATGTTCAAACGAATGGATCGATTATTAATTGAATTGCCGAAGTCCGATTATCCAGATCCAAACGGCGCTGCGGCTGTTCAAGAACTTCTAGGTGGCAAGTTTGGGGAAATGTCGACATTAAACAACTACATGTTTCAATCGTTTAACTTTCGACAAAAAAAGAAATACCGTCCTTTTTATGAGCTAGTGGCAAGCATTACCGCTGAAGAATTTGGGCATGTTGAATTAGTTACGAACGCTATCAACTTAATGTTAGAAGGAACAACGTTTAACGGCGACCCTAATCTCACCCCAATGCAAGAAGCCGTTGATAAGCGTAATACGCACCATTTTATCGTAAATGCTCAAACAGCTATTCCCGCAAATTCAATGGGGAAATCGTGGAGCGGTGACAATGTTTTTAATAGTGGCAATCTAGTGCTCGACCTTCTTCATAATTTCTTCCTTGAATGTGGTGCCCGTACTCACAAAATGCGTGTGTATGAGATGACGGACAATCCTGTTGCAAGAGAAATGATCGGGTACCTACTTGTGCGGGGAGGCGTCCACGTTGTCGCATATGCAAGAGCGCTTGAAATGGCTACAGGAGTCGATGTGACGAAGATGCTTCCAGTTCCTGATTTGAGTAATGCAAAGTTTGATGCAACGCGAAAATTTGAATCCGTTGGCACACATCGGAAATTGTATACGTTTAGCGATGAGGATTATAAAAGCCTCGGGCAGATTTGGAAAGGGCCGCATCCTGAAGACGGCAAACCACTTGAGGTCATCCAAGGTACGCCACCAGGAGCACCTATCCCGGATTTAAATGAAGTGCCAGAAGAATTTGCTCCTGGCGTCAACCCAGAAGATTATCAAAAGATTGTAAAGAGGCTAATGGACGGAGCAGGATTATAAAAAAATTCCTTTTTATCACGAGTAACTTTTAGATGGCTACATATACTAGTAGAAATAGCTTCATCTATTTGCTTGATCAAAAGGAGGCGATTTATAGAAATGGAAAAAGTCCTTCAACAAGAAGCCAATGATAGCCTAAAAACATTTGCTGTAGGTCGTTTAAAGCAGTTCGGTTACCGAGTAGCAATTTCAACCGTTGTAGCAAGCGGCATTTACGTACTAAGTTTATTAGTTACGAAATAAAGCGTTTAAATGAAATGAATGATTCTTTAACAAAACCTTCATTATCGTGAAGGTTTTTATTAATTTAGTGATGGTTTTTGAATGTTTTGTAGAATAAATGATGGATTTTTGAATGTTTTTGAATGAAAATGATTTTTTTTGATTGATTTGTAGATTTGTATATGGTACATTGTACATACGTTAAGAAAATGAAAGCGTTTTAGAAGAAGGTGAAAAGGTGCTTACACCAGAGAGACATCAGCTCATTTTAGACGCATTAAAAGAAAAAGGTGTCATTAAGCTTCAAGAGATATTAGAACTGACAGATGCCTCTGAATCAACAATCAGACGTGATCTCAGTCATTTAGAAGAACGAAAATTATTAAAGCGCGTACATGGCGGTGCTTCGTTATTGCAAAATAAAAGCGAAGAGCCAAGCGTTATTGAAAAATCATCCAAAAACACTCATGAAAAAAAGAAAATTGCTGAATATGCAGCAGGGCTCGTGAAAAACGGCGATTGCATATACATTGATGCAGGAACGACAACGTTCGAAATGATTCCATTTTTGCTTCATAAGAACGTGGTAATTGTAACGAATGGACTGCCACATCTGCAGGCACTCATGGAGCAGCAGCATCCTCTCTACTTAATAGGGGGATCAGTCAAGCAAAAGACGGGTGCTCTCATTGGGCAAGGTGCTCTTGTCAGTCTTCAGCAGTATCGATTTGATAAATGCTTTATGGGTGTGAACGGAATTCATCCGGTATACGGATATACAACACCAGATCCTGAAGAGGCCTTAATTAAGAAAATGGCGATTGATTTATCGCAAAATGCATACATTCTTTCAGATGATTCGAAATTCATGGAAGTGAGCTTTGCTAAAGTGGCGGATTTATCAGAAGCAGCTATCATAACGAATGCCACAAGTGAAGACTATACGATCCAAGCGAAACTAGAAGAGAAAACAGAAGTAAAGGTTGTGTCACCATGATATATACATGCACATTAAATCCATCAGTTGATTATGTCGTATACGTAGAAAATTTTGAGTTAGGCGGATTAAACCGAACGACTTCCGATGTGAAATCACCAGGAGGAAAAGGGATTAACGTATCTCGTGTCTTGAAACGATTGGGTTCTACAAGTAAAGCGCTAGGCTTTGTAGGCGGCTTTACGGGACGCTATGTTCAAGACTACCTACAAAATGAAGGAATTGAAACCGGATTCATTCAGGCGGAAGGCGATACGCGTATTAACATCAAGCTAAAAACAGGAGACGAAACTGAAATAAACGGACAAGGTTCCATGATTTCGGCTGAAAATATTCAAGCTTTGTATGAGCAAATTGAACAGATGCAACCAGGCGACCTTCTCGTTTTAGCTGGAAGTATTCCTGCATCCCTTCCAAAGAACTTTTATGAAGAGCTGACTAAAAAGGCTGTAGAGAAAAGTGTAGAAGTAGTGGTTGATACAAGTGGTAAAGCGCTGCTAGATTTAGTGCCACACAAGCCGTTTCTTATTAAACCAAATCACCACGAGCTAGGCGAATTGTTTAATGTTGATATTCAAACGGTGGATGAGGCAATTCCATACGGTCAAAAACTAGTGGAAATGGGCGCAAAAAACGTCGTGATTTCCATGGCAGGAGACGGAGCCTTGCTTATTAACGAAGCGGGTGTTTACCAAGCTAATGCACCAAAAGGAACGGTGAAAAACTCAGTAGGTGCCGGAGATTCATTAGTTGGTGGATTTTTAGCTTCCTACTCAAAAGATCAAGACTTGATGCAAGCTTTTCATCAAGGTGTCGCGTCGGGGAGCGCAACGGCGTTCTCGGTTGGGCTTTGCACAGCAGAACATGTAGAAGAATTAAAAAAAGAGATAGAGATTACACAAAGAGGTTGAGGGGGAGATACGGATGAAGATTACTGAACTACTAAAAAGAGATACGATCATACTTGATTTACACAGTACATCTAAATCTGATGTGATTGATGAATTAGTGGGTAAGCTTGGAGAAGCGGGAAGATTAGTCGACCGTGATCAGTATAAAGAGGCGATTTTAGGTCGTGAAGCGCAAAGTACAACGGGAATTGGTGAAGGAATTGCCATTCCACATGCGAAAACAGCCGCTGTTAAAACACCCGCGATTGCGTTTGGTCGTTCTAAAGAAGGCATTGATTATGAATCCCTTGATGGACAGCCGGCTCATTTGTTTTTCATGATTGCAGCAAGCGAAGGAGCGAATAATGCCCATCTAGAAACGCTCTCTCGTCTTTCTATGCTATTGATGGATGCAGATTTCCGTCAAACGCTGTTAAACGCTACGAGCGTTGACGAAGTGATCGCCGCTATTGATGCGAAAGAAAGCGAAAATGCAGAAGAAGAAGAGGAAGAAGTGCACGAAGCAGGGACGATCCTCGCTGTAACAGCTTGTCCAACAGGAATCGCGCATACGTACATGGCGGCAGATAGTCTAAAGGCAAAAGCAAAAGAGCTTGGACTACAAGTAAAAGTAGAAACAAACGGGTCAAGCGGAATTAAAAATGCGCTCACACAGGATGAAATTGAAAACGCTCCCGCAATTATTGTCGCAGCAGACAAACAGGTTGAAATGCAGCGTTTTGCAGGAAAGAAAGTCATTATTGTTCCAGTAGCAGAAGCAATTCGTAAGCCGCAGCAATTGTTAGAGCAGGCTTCAAAAGGTGATGCGCCTATCTACCATAGCGATAAAAAAGCAGAAGGCGAAGGCACAGGTGCCAAGGAGCGTAAAGGGTTCTATAAGCATCTTATGAATGGTGTATCAAACATGCTTCCATTTGTTGTTGGGGGCGGGATTTTAATTGCGATTTCGTTCATCTTCTCACTCGTATTAGAAAAGAAATTTCCTGATAATGAAACGATCAAAACGATTGGTGAAACGTTAAGCATTATTGGTGCGGATAACGCCTTCAAGCTAATGGTACCTGTTCTTGCTGGGTTTATCGCAATGAGTATTGCTGATCGTCCTGGTCTTGCACCTGGTATGGTTGGGGGACTCATGGCTGTTACGGGAGGATCTGGATTCTTAGGCGGATTAATTGCCGGGTTCTTAGCAGGTTACATTGTAGTTGGATTGAAAAAAGTATTTAGCAAGCTTCCACAAGCATTAGATGGTATCAAGCCAGTTCTACTCTATCCTGTATTTGGGATTTTGCTAACGGGCTTAGTAATGCTGTTTGTTGTTAACGGTCCAGTTAAAGCTATTAATGACGGTTTAAATCATTGGTTAGGTAACATGGGAACTGGAAACCTTGTTTTACTTGGCTTAATTTTAGGCGGTATGATGGCCATCGATATGGGTGGTCCAATCAATAAAGCAGCTTTCACATTTGGTATTGCAATGATTGATGGTGGAAACTTTGCACCACACGCGGCGATCATGGCAGGAGGAATGGTTCCACCACTAGGTCTTGCTATTGCTACTACGCTATTCCGCAACAAGTTCACAAAAGCAGAGCGTGAAGCAGGTAAAACGTGTTATGTTATGGGATTATCATTCATTACAGAAGGAGCGATTCCTTTTGCAGCAGCAGATCCAGCCCGTGTTATTCCCGCATCGGTGATCGGTGCAGCAGTAGCTGGGGCGCTTGCAATGATGTTCCATATTCAATTACCAGCTCCACACGGTGGAATTTTCGTAGTGCCGATTGTAAGAGGAAACTGGTTGCTATACTTACTAGCAATTGTAATCGGTTCAATCGTGACGGCACTAATCGTCGGTCTATTGAAAAAACCAGTTAAAGCAGAATAATAAAAAATACCCTCTTTAGGCAGTAAGAAGCGCTTAAAGAGGGTATTTTAGTATAGAAATGACGTAAAGAATCGTTTTTGGAAAAATTAGATATTTTAGCACACAACCGCATTCAAGTGTGTTATGATAGGAAAATCAATTATTGAGAAGCTAAATAGATAAGGAAGTGTACGTCACATGAAAGTTGCAAAATTTGGAGGAAGCTCTGTTGCCAGTGCTGAAAAATTTCAGCAAGTCGCAAAAATTATTGGTGCTGACCCTAAACGAAAAATCATCGTTGTATCAGCACCAGGAAAACGATTCAATGAAGATACAAAAATGACGGATTTGCTCATTCAGTTAACAGATGCTGTGGTATCTGGCCGTACATACGAAAAAGAAATGAAGCTTGTGTTAAATCGATATGAAGAGATCGCCTCACAGCTTTCCCTAAAACATACGCTGATTGAACAAATTGAGTCTTCTCTTCACAGCCTGATCCAAGAGTATCAGCATGATTCGTTACGTCTCGCAGATGCGCTAAAGGCGAGCGGAGAGGATAGCAATGCGAAACTAATGGCAGCGTATTTAAATACGCTTGGAAAAGAAGCGCATTACGTCAGCCCAAAGGATGCCGGGATTTTGGTGACTGATCAGCCTGGAATGGCACGTGTTCTTCCAGAGTCTTATGCGTTATTGGAAACGCTCCGTGAACGCTCTGGTATTTTGGTTGTTCCAGGATTCTTTGGCTATTCAAAACAAGGTAACATCGTCACTTTCCCAAGAGGTGGTTCTGATATTACCGGTTCCATCGTAGCAGCGGGAGTTCAAGCGGAGCTGTACGAGAATTTTACTGATGTGGATTCTATTTATTGTGTGAATCCAACGATTGTTCCCAATCCGAAAGAAATCAAGGACTTAACCTATCGTGAAATGCGAGAGCTTGCTTATTCAGGATTTTCTGTTTTTCATGATGAAGCACTACAGCCGGTTGTAAAAGCTGGCATTGCGGTTTGCGTGAAAAACACAAACAACCCTGCGGCAAGAGGAACATACATTGTCTCAGAGCGTGATTACAATGATATGCCTGTAGTCGGAATTGCAAGTGACAAAGGGTTTTGTAATATTCACGTGAGTAAGTATTTGATGAATAGAGAAGTTGGATTTGGGCGTAAGCTTCTGGAGATTTTAGAAGATGAGCACATTTCATATGAGCACACTCCTTCAGGAATTGATAACATCTCTGTGATTATGCGAGAGAATCAGTGGACGAAAGAAGTAGAAGAACGGGTGATTGCTCGCATTCAAGCAGAGCTCGAAGTCGATGATATTACCGTCGAGCGTGATTTAGCGCTTGTGATGGTTGTTGGGGAGGGAATGAACAGCACGGTTGGTGTGGCCGCGAAAGCGACAAACGCATTTGCACGTGCCGGCGTAAACATTGAGATGATTAATCAGGGCTCCTCAGAAGTGAGCATGATGTTCGGTGTGAAGTCTGCTTCCCATGACAAAGCGGTTCGAGCACTTTATGAAGTATATTTTAATGAAATTTTCTCGATTTCCTATTCAAACTTACACTAAGTCACGAAAGCCCAAAGCGCATATGTTGCTTTGGGCTTTTTTATTCACAATAATTATATTATGTAAACTTAAAGTAAGCACGTCTAAAATCGAAACAAATGTGAAAAAATGGGAGGGAGAAGATGAAAAAGGAGGAGTCCACATGAAAATGAAATGGACGATTTTAGCTGCAGCCATCGTAATGTCGTTAGCCGGCTGTGCAACGGAGAACAGCACACCAAAGGAAAAAGCAGAACATGTCAATGAAGCGACTGTTGCTCCCGTACAGGTAGAAATAAAAAGTGCTAAAGGAGACCGTGTTGGTGAAGCAACGTTAACACAGGAACAAAACGGCGTGCGAATCAAGCTGTTAGTACAAGGTTTAACACCTGGGAAGCACGGAATTCATGTGCATGAAATTGGGAAATGTCTGGCACCGGATTTTCAATCAGCAGGAGGACATTTCAATCCGTTCAAACGAGAGCATGGATTTAATAACCCAAAAGGCCCTCATTCAGGCGATTTAATGAATGTTGATGTTCGTGCAGATGGGACGGGCGAATATGAAACAATCGCGCCGCTGTTTACATTGGAAGAAGGAAAGGAAAATTCGCTGTTTGATCTTGATGGCAGTTCACTAGTGATTCATGCGGCTGCAGATGATTATACGAGCAACCCAGCTGGTAATTCAGGCGATCGTATTGCATGTGGAGTTATTCAGAAATAACATATATTTAAAAACAACTTGTCAATATATTCAGAATATTATATAATGAATGTAGACATATATTCCATAATTATCCTATAAAACGTAATGTCGTAATTGAAGACACGACTATTGATTGAAAAAGTCCTAGCAACTATATTGCCATTGTTGTGGGACTTTTTTTGTTTGAAAGGGGGTCATTACTGTGCTTGTGTGGGTGGAGCAGTTTTTGCAAGTCTTAGCTATAGCTGCCACAATTTTTACCACACTAACTGTTGGATTTAAAAACATAAAAGATTTACGAATCAAACAAAAAAACAAAAAAAGAAAAAGACGATTCTTGTAAAAGAAATCGCCTACGAAAAAATCTTCTATCTACAGTATAATACATTTCACGAAAAAAGAAACGGTGTTTTTAAACATTTAGAGAAAAAATCGTGACAAAAGTATTATACAGGGGGATGGGGTAATAGGGATATATGTTGCGCTTTTAATGATTAAACTCAGGAGAAGGGAGCAAAAACAATGGCAAAAGTAGGTCTGATTCCTTATACTGTACAAGCATTAATGGATAGCGCAAAAGAGGTTCCACCTGGAGTAAAAATGATTGAGGCACCGCAGCTCTGGCCGAAAGGAATTCGTGGAAATGGAATTGTAGTGGCGGTAATTGACACAGGGTGTGACATGGATCATCCAGAGCTTCAATCAGTCATTATAGACGGATATAACTTTACACCAGACCATAACGGTGATACGAAAAACTATGATGATAACAATGGTCATGGCACACACGTATGCGGAACAATCGCGGCAGTAGAGAATGATGAAGGCGTAGTAGGCGTATCGCCTAACGTTCAGCTGTTAGTATTAAAAGTATTAACAGGAAAAGGCTCTGGTCAAACGGATTGGATTGTAAAAGCGATTGATTACGCCGTTAATTGGGAAGGTCCAAACGGTGAAAAAGTACGCATAATTTCAATGTCTCTTGGAGGTCCATCAGACGACCCTGAGCTACATGAGTCGGTAATCAATGCAATCGAGAAAAACGTATTAGTCGTTTGTGCAGCAGGCAACGAGGGTGATGGAGATGAACGAACGGACGAGTTTTCATATCCAGGTGCCTACCAGGAAGTAGTGGAAGTAGGATCTGTCAGCCTTGAGGGGAAAATCTCACCGTTTAGTAACTCAAATGACAGCGTCGATCTCGTTGGTCCAGGCGAAAAAATTCTGTCCACCTATTTGAATGGTCAGTATGCCGTTTTATCTGGCACGTCAATGGCCACTCCCCATATTGCTGGTGCAGCAGCTCTCGTCTTACAAGAGGAAGAGCAACAAAAAGGACAAGCTCTCACTGAAGCTGAGTTGTTTCAGGCGCTAATCAAACGTACGGTTACGCTGAATTTCAACCGAAACTTGCAAGGAAGTGGGCTTGTGAAGCTAGTGTCATATGGCAGTAAAAAGGACGAGGCCATGACGGTAACGGGAAGTAAAAACTAGAAACGTAGTTTCAATGGTCAATGAGCATGTAATCAGGAGGGGAAGACGCTCTTGGTTACATGCTTTTTCGTGTGAGCCAATTGAAAGCATAGTAAAAATTGTGGATAAAAAGGGGACACTATACAATAGGAAAAAAAGCGGAGGTGGTCAATATGAAACAGTCCGTCATTATTGTTGGAGGCGGAATTGGAGGGCTAACAGCTGGTGCTCTATTAATAAAGGCAGGATACGAGGTGACGATCTTAGAGGCATCGAGGGAATGGGGAGGCTGTGCAGGGAAATTTCAGCGCGGTGATTTTCGTTTTCCTGTAGGAGCCACGCTTGGGATGGGCTTTGAAAAAGGAGGTATTCATGAACGGATCTGTCGGTTTTTAGGTATTGATCTCACGACAAAACGACTCGACGAAGTAATGGTCGTTCATACCCCTACAAGGTCTATTTCATTTCAAAGCGACCGCCAGCAACACGTGCAGGAGCTTCAGCGCTTATTTTCACATGTAAAAGAAAAAATAGCTGCATTTTATGAAGATGTATGGGGCATTGCAAAAAAAATACGTGGGCTCATGGAGCATTTACCGATTTTACCACCTTCGACGTTTCGTGAGTGGAAAAGACTTGTACAATCGCTAAGTCCCTCATCACTTGCGCTTCTACCACTCTTTTCGCAAACGCTTAAAGACTTACTTAAAAAGCACGGTCTTTTAGAGGAAGCAGACTTTGTTCATTTTCTTGATGGGCAAATTATTGATAGCATGCAAACAACAAGTGACGACTGTTCCTTACTTCTTGGATGCATGGCGATTGATATTTATCATGAGGGGGCTTTTTATGTAGAAGGGGGCTTGTACCAGCTAGCGGAGAAGCTCGTTTCATACGGTAAGGAGCACGGTGGAGAGCTTCATTTAGGGCGGAAAGTGACGCATATTGAAAAAGGTAGCGTATGGAAGGTAACAGATCATAGAGGGCGTGTGTACGAAGCAGACCACGTTGTATGCAATATCCCGATTCAAAATCTGACGCAGCTGTTCTCTGAGGATCTAATGAAGAGCATGCCGCGAAAAATACAGCATCGTCAGCGTACGAAACAGTGGGGAGCTTTCACGCTGTATCTAGCATTAAAAGAAGACGTCATTCCAGATGATATGCCTTTGTTTCAGCAGGTAATTACATCTAGTGAGGGAGAAATGACAAACGGGGAACATCTTTTTTTATCTCTGTCAGATAAAGAGGATCGTAATCGCGCACCTGCGGGGTATCGAACGCTGACGGTATCGACGCATATTCCGCTTGATGACTGGAAAAATCCTGCTACATATGATGAGCAAAAAAAGCAGCTACACGAAAAAATGAAAAAAGGCATTCAAACCGTAATCCCTCGTTTAGAAGAAGGGGTTATTCACGAAATTCCAGGCGCACCGCGCGCATGGGAACGTTTTGTTCAGCGATCTGGTGTGGGGGGATTTCCACAAACAAACGATTACGCTCTTTTTCAAGCTATCTCTCACCGTACGAAGCTAGGTGGGTTATGGCTATGCGGAGATACTGTTTTTCCGGGAGCAGGAACGATCGGTGTATCCGTTAGCGGCTATCACGTGTACGAATCCATTAGTAAACGACTGGATTTGTTAAAAACAGGAATGTGACGAAGCAAGGAGTGAATATAGTATAGCGTGAAACAAATCAGCAGGAATGCGTTTCCTGCTGATTTGTTTATGTGCAGAGAAAATGCTCTATTTTTACTTGTAGAGACATATAAAAATAGAAGAGAGAGGGAGGGGAGATAGCCGATGAGTCATCGTGAACAAATCAACGTACTCATTTTTTCAGACCCTGGTGTGGATGATGCATTTGCACTTATTTACGCCATGCTAAATCCGGCTTTTAATATTGTAGGCATTGTGAGTGGGTATGGAAACGTAACAAAAAACGAGGCGGTTGCGAACACCGCTTATTTATTGTCTGTTGCAAATCGAAAGGACATTCCGATTGTTGCGGGTGTAACGGGACCGTTATCTGGAGAATATAGCGAGTTTTATCCGCAAATACATGGCGAAAACGGAATTGGACTATTGAAAATACCAAAAAATTTTCATGCACAGGCCTACAACTTTGATACGATTGGGAAAATCATAGATGCATATGCACATAACCTTACCATTATTAATATTGGTCGCCTAACGGATCTGGCGATTTGCTTTATTCTTCATGGCGATGAATTTATGAAAAAAGTAAACGCTTTTTACGTCATGGGAGGAGCTTTTTTAGTGCCAGGGAACGTGACGCCAGAAGCAGAAGCGAATTTTCACTCGGATCCTATTGCGGCCAATTTAGTGCTTGAGCGTGCTCATCCAATCTATTTATGTCCCCTTAATATTACAAACCGCTCGATTATTACGCCTGCTGTTATGAAGCAGATTATTGATCAATGCGAGAATCCATGTAAAACGATTTTTCACGATATGTACACCTTCTATTTTAAAGCATATGAAAAGCTTTCCCCTGGTATCCAAGGGGCCCCTCTCCATGATGTGTTATGTGTCAGTGCGGTCGCAAATCCCGGTATGATCCAATACGTTCAAAGAGCCGTAACCGTTCAATGGGCTGGGCCAACGAAAGGAGAAAGTAGTGCAGACTTTCGAGCGAAACCTACTCAAGTGGAGGACGAGAAAAAGGAATTTATCGGACTAGACTTTGATGAGAAAGCATTCATAGATGATTTTATTAAAACAATGACACGTAAAACAGACCTTTAATTCTATAGAGAGGAGGAGAGACGGTGGTTGAACTAAATGGTCATACTCTATCAATGAATGATGCAAGACGTGTGCTCTTTCAAAAAGAGTCAGTCTCAGTCCATCCAAAGGCGTGGGGAAACGTTAAGAAAAGCCGTCTGGCGGTGCAAAATATCGTTGAGTTGGATCAAGTCGTATATGGGGTCACGACAGGTTTTGGAAAGCTGAGTGATGTATCGATTCCATCGAAGCAGGTAGAAAAGCTACAGCTCTACTTAATTCGTAGTCATGCTTGTGGTGTAGGAGAGCCATTTCCTGAAATCGTGTCACGAGCGATGCTATTATTACGGGCGAATACGCTTATTAAAGGATATTCAGGCGTGCGCACGGAGCTCATTGAATGTTTGCTTCAATGCCTAAACGCGTCGATTCACCCTGTCATTCCGCAGCAAGGATCACTCGGAGCAAGCGGAGATCTTGCCCCTTTGGCGCATCTCGCTCTCATGCTTGTTGGTGAAGGAAAGGTGTATACGAGCAAGGGAATTCGACTTGCTGAGGAGGCTCTTAAAGAAGCGGGAATCACGCCACTGACCCTGCAGGCTAAGGAGGGACTGGCTCTTATTAATGGCACGCAGGCTATGACAGCTATGGGACTAGTTGTCTATTTAGAGGCGGAGAAGCTCGTGCGTCACCTAGATGGAATTGCGTGTATGACACTAGAAGGCTTACGTGCAATTACGGACGCTTTTGATGAAGACATTCACATAGCAAGAGGGTACGTCGAACAGATTGAGACAGCAGAACGGATTCGGTCCATTTTGGTTGATTCAAAGCTAACCACGAGGCAAGGAGAGCTTCGGGTTCAGGACGCGTATTCTCTTCGCTGTATTCCGCAGGTGCACGGGGCGACAAAGCAAGTTATGAGTTATGTAAAAGAGAAACTGCTTGTAGAAATGAATGCGGCTACTGACAATCCACTTATTTTTTCTGATGCGCATAAGGTGTTATCGGGAGGGAATTTTCACGGACAGCCTATTGCCTTTGCAATGGATTTTCTAGGGATTGGATTATCAGAACTCGCCAATATTTCAGAGCGCCGAATTGAACGACTTGTAAATCCTCAGCTCAATGATTTACCGCCTTTCTTAAGTCCATCGCCTGGGCTACAGTCAGGGGCGATGATTATGCAGTATGTCGCAGCGGCTCTTGTATCTGAAAACAAAGTGTTAGCACATCCTGCAAGCGTCGACTCCATCCCTTCCTCTGCGAATCAAGAGGATCATGTGAGCATGGGAACCATCGGTGCTCGAAAAGCTCACTCTATTTTAATAAATGTACGACGAGTGGCGGCCATTGAAGCGATCTGTGCGATGCAAGCGGTAGAATACAGAGGGGTTCATAAAATGAGTTCTGTAACGAGAGAATTTTACGAAAAAATGCGTAAGATTGTACCATCTATTCAGGAGGATCGCCCCTTTTCAGAAGATATTGAGCGGCTAAATGATTGGTTAATAGACGATGAACCATTATGGAAGTGAGGGAAAAAGACGATGAGACAAATTCAAGCGGCACGAGGCACGAGTTTGACATGCAAGGGCTGGGAGCAGGAGGCAGTACTCCGAATGCTGATGAATAATTTGGATCCTGAAGTAGCGGAACATCCGGAGGAACTAGTCGTGTATGGTGGGATTGGAAAAGCAGCACGAAACTGGGAGTCATACGAAGCGATTGTCAAACAGCTGCAGCTTCTTGAACATGATGAAACGCTCCTTATTCAGTCTGGAAAACCAGTAGGAGTAATGAAGACGCATGAGGAAGCACCGCGTGTTCTTTTATCAAATTCTGTTTTAGTTCCTAAATGGGCGAACTGGGAGAGTTTTCGTGACTTAGAGCAAAAAGGACTCATGATGTACGGTCAAATGACTGCAGGAAGCTGGATTTATATCGGGACGCAGGGGATTTTACAAGGAACGTATGAAACATTCTCATCGCTTGCAGCGCAGCATTTTCAAGGATCTTTGAAAGGAACCTTAACGGTAACGGCAGGCCTTGGGGGAATGGGTGGAGCACAGCCCTTAGCGGTCACAATGAACGGTGGAGTCGTCATTGCTGTAGAGGTAGATGAATCAAGAATCGAAAAACGGATTGCGACTCGTTACTGTGATAAACAAACGTCTTCGATTGAAGAAGCCATTTTATGGGCACGAGAGGCAAAGGCTGCGGGAAAAGCTCTTTCCATTGCGCTGAAGGGACATGCTACAGACGTATTGGAGTATTTACATGCGCATCACGTGGAAGTGGATGTAGTGACGGATCAAACGTCTGCTCATGATCCTCTATATGGATATATTCCGGATCAGATGACTATTGAGGAAGCGGCACAGCTGCGAAAAACGAATCCGAATCACTATACAAAAGCAAGTAAAAAAAGTATGGCTCGTCACGTTCAGGCAATGCTTGCCCTTCGTGACAAAGGAGCCATTGTGTTTGATTATGGAAATAACTTGCGCCAAGTGGCCAAGGATGAAGGAGTAGAAGAAGCATTCTCTTTTCCAGGATTTGTCCCTGCTTATATTCGTCCTCTCTTTTGCGAAGGGAAAGGACCATTTCGCTGGGTAGCCCTATCAGGTGATCCAACCGATATTTATCGAACCGATCAGCTCGTAAAAGAATTGTTTCCAGACCGAGCAGATTTGCACCGGTGGATCGACCTCGCACAGGAAAAGGTCGCGTTCCAAGGACTCCCGGCAAGAATTTGCTGGCTCGGGTACGGAGAGCGTGAGGAATTTGGATTGGCTTTAAATGATTTAGTAAGAAAAGGGGAGCTTAAAGCGCCCATTGTTATTGGGCGTGACCACTTAGACTGTGGATCTGTCGCTTCCCCTAATCGTGAGACGGAAGCGATGAAGGATGGAAGTGATGCGGTAGGAGATTGGGCGATTTTAAACGCGCTCGTGAATACAGCAGCAGGAGCAAGCTGGGTCTCTTTTCATCACGGAGGAGGTGTGGGAATGGGGTATTCTCTTCATGCAGGCATGGTTGTTGTAGCTGACGGGACGGACCGAGCCGATCGAAGATTAAAACGGGTGTTAACAACGGACCCAGGAATGGGCATTCTTCGCCACGCTGATGCGGGGTATGAGCAAGCGAAGAGCGAAGCCAAAAAACACGGGATTCCAATTCCGATTATGGAGAGAGAGCAATGAGATCGTTTGACTTGATCCTTACAAATATCGGTCAATTGCTTACGATGGATTATGGGATAGAAGCGCCTCTTAAGGGAAAGGAAATGAATCAATTAATTGTGCAAAAAAACATGGAAATTGGCATTGTAGATGGACGTGTGGCATCGATCAGAGAATGCCAACATGACCGCTCATGGACGGCCAAAAAAGTGATTGATGCAAAGGGAAAGCTTGTTACACCTGGGTTGGTTGATTCTCACACTCATCTTGTATTTGGTGGATCCAGAGAACATGAGATGGAGTGGAAGCGCCAAGGGGCATCTTATTTGGAAATTTTGCAGCGAGGCGGGGGGATTTTATCAACGGTCGAGGCAACAAGAGCGTTAGATGAAGAGTCTTTGTTTAAAAAAGCTAAAAAGCACTTGGATCAGTTTTTACAGTACGGTGTGACAACATTAGAAGCGAAAAGCGGCTACGGACTAAATATCGAAACAGAAATGAAGCAGCTTCGTACAGCAAAAAAACTCCATCGCTCACATCCAATTGACATTGTTTCTACCTTTTTAGGTGCGCATGCTGTGCCGAAGGAGTACAAACAAAATCCGGACGATTTCTTACAAGAGATGGTTCTATCACTTGATCTTATTCAGCTAGAAGGTCTTGCTGACTTTGTGGATATATTCTGTGAAACGGGCGTGTTTTCCATTGAGCAATCAAGAGCTTATTTAACAGAGGCCAAAAAGAGAGGGTTTCGTCTGAAAATTCATGCGGATGAAATCGATCCATTAGGAGGAGCAGAGCTCGCTGCTGAGCTGGGAGCCACTAGTGCAGATCATTTGGTTGGCACGACCCGCACAGGAATTGAGCAGTTAGCTGCTCAAAATGTCATTGCGTGCCTTTTGCCAGGAACCTCATTTTATCTCGGAAAAGAAAAAGGAGCAAATGCAAGAGACATGATTGATGCCGGAGTAGCTGTTGCTCTTGCAACGGATTTTAATCCAGGAAGCTGTCCAACTGAAAATATTCAGCTTATTATGACGCTTGCATCGCTTCAATTAAAAATGACGGCTGCTGAAATTTGGAATGCGGTGACGGTAAACGGAGCCTATGCGATTGGAAAAGGAGAAGAGGTAGGAAGAATTAGAACGGGGCAGCAGGCTGATATTGTCCTTTGGAATACGCCCAATTATCACTATATTCCTTACCATTACGGAGTTAATCACGTCCATTCAGTTATCAAAAAAGGTCAGCTAGTATGGGAGAATAGCCGATGATTCATTTAACACCACCGGGGAATTTGTTTCAAGATCAATATGTAACACGAGCAAGTGAGCTACTGCGAACGTGGCAGGGAGAAGTCGTTCATTCTTATGGGCTAATTGGCGTCCCATTAGCCAAATCGTCCATTAGTCATTCAGGTGCACACCTAGCGCCTGCCGCTTTTCGTCAATCTTTAAGCAGTTTTACAACGTATGCAGTAGAATCAGGGTGTGATTTGCAGCGGGAGAGAATCATTGACTTTGGTGATATCGCTATGCACGCAACGGATGTTACAGAATCACACAAGAGAATCAAAGACACCGTTTACGAACTACTGCAGGAAAATGAGAAACTGTTTCCGATTATCATTGGTGGTGACCACTCTGTGAGCTATCCCGCTATCGCTGCGTTTCAACAGGCACGAGGAAAGACGGCCGTCATTCAGTTTGACGCCCACTGTGATGTGAGAAATCTGCAAGACGGTGGTGTGACGAACGGGACCCCTTTTCGCAAGCTTCTTGAAGAAAAACACATTGAAGGAGATTACCTATATCAAGTGGGGATACGCAATTTTGTTAATAGCGAGGCATACATTCACTATGTGAAACAAGCTGGTGTGCGAATGGTAACGATGGAAGAAGTAGAGACAGTGGGGATTCAGAGTGTCATTCAGTCCATTTTAAAAGAGGTTGGAGAAAAAGCGGAACACCTGTATGTATCACTAGACATGGATGTGCTCGATCAAGCCTATGCACCCGGATGTCCGGCAGCAGCACCCGGAGGCATGACGTCTTCAGTATTAATGGAAGCCTTAAATCTAATTGCACGCTCTCCTCTGTTTTCAGGCATCGATATTGTTGAGGTAGATCCAAGCGTTGATTTTCGCTCTATGACAAGTAAGCTGTCTGCTTACTTGATTCTTTCACTGCTAACAAAACGGATGAAGTAAGAAGCAGATATTTTCTGCTTCTTTTTTTATGAAGCGCTAACAAAATAGGAAAAAAGACCGAAATATACAGGGGGGAATTTACTTTTTATACATCGGAGGAACTTATGAAGTTACTTAAATACTTATCCATACGTAAAAAGATGACGGTACTATTAATCATTGCTTCACTAGCGCTTCTTATGAGCAGTGTCATTACGTTTACATCGTTGAAAAAGGTCATTGACAACTCAGAAGTAATGTACAATCAGCGAATGAAAGCAAACGACTGGATCAATGAAATACGGTACAGCATCCGAGCATCAGAAGGCTATTCACTAGAGGTGATGTTATCAAATGACGAATCGCAGGAGGCAGGTCTTCGAGATAGCATTGCTCGTTTGAAATCGACATCAGCCGTATACATAAAAAAATATGCTGAGCTGCCGCTTTCAAAAAAAGAGCGCGCGATACTTATAAGTACGCAAAAAACCTTTGAACACTATCGTATTGAACGAACAAAAGCACTATCACTAGCGTTTGATGGGAAAAATGAAGAAGCTTACAGCTATTATGCGAATAATGTTGTACCAACACGAAATGCCGTTTATCAATCACTTGATATCATTGCAAACAGCAACAAAGATAAAATGGAAGAACTCAATAAAAAGAGTAAAGATGATGCATCAAAGGGAATTATGATTTTGGTCATTTCCACTCTAGTTGCACTTGTATTAATTATCAGTGTAGGAATGGTAATTGTACGTACGATCACAAAGCCGCTAAAAGAAATTCAAGGACTTATGGCTCAGGCTGGACAAGGTGATCTCACGGTTCGAAGCACGCATAAAGGAAAAGACGAGCTTGCGAAATTAACAGAAGACTTTAACGCGATGCTGACGGGATTAGGTTCTATTTTAATTACGGTTCATGAGAGCGCCGTTAGCCTTACACATACGTCAGAACAGCTGTCTGAAAAGAGCGATCATACTAGACAAGCCGCTGTTAATTTAACTGAAAATATTGAAGAACTTGAAGAAGGCGCTATTACGCAGCGCACAAGCACAAATGAAAGTGCAAGAGCGATGGAAGAGATGGCAATTGGAATTAACCGCATTGCTGAGTCTGCTTCTACGGTGTCAGAGTCCGCTGTGAAAGTGTCAAAAGACGCGAAGAGTGGAAATGAGCTTGTGCAAAATACCATTGAACAAATGGTTTCTTTGCAACATTCCGTTGAAGAAACAGCAGGTGTGGTGAAGCGTCTAGGAGAGCAGTCTGCACAAATTAGCCAAATCGTCGACATTATTACGTCGATTGCCGAGCAAACGAATTTGCTGTCCTTGAATGCTGCAATTGAAGCAGCAAGAGCAGGTGAACATGGAAGAGGATTTGCAGTAGTAGCAGATGAAGTGAGAAAATTAGCAGAAGAATCCAAGCGCTCCGCTGAGCAAATTACCACCTTTATTCAGCGCATCCAGCAGGATACGGAACAAGCCGTTAAAATGATGACAAAAGGCTCTGCAGATACAACAGCGGGAATGAAAGCTGTGAGTCAGACGGGTGAATCGTTCAAACTGATCGTTGAACAAGTTGAACGTGTTGCCGAGCAAATTGAAGAAGTATCTGCTATTTCAGAAGAAATGGCTGCGAGTTCAGAAGAGATTTCGGCTTCAGTTGTAGAAATGGATACTATTGCAGACGTATCCTTGTCAAACGCTTCCGAGATCAAAAGTTTAACGAATGCGCAGCTTGGGTCAATTGATAATATTTCAAGCTCTGCTGTATCTCTTCGCCAAATGGCGCAGGATTTAAAGATGATTACAGAATTATTTAAGTTTTAACCAAAGACCCCGTAGGCTTATACGGGGTCTTTTATGGATAATGAGAGAACTATTTCTTCGTGTAGGTATGAAGGAAAGAACGCATCATATGTAACGAGGGGAAACCTCACGAAACCGATTATAACGGAGGTATAAAGCAATGACAAAACGCAACCATCAATCAAAAGCAGGTATGCAAAACAAAAAAAGTTTAACTGAATTCTCAAGCGAGCTTGGAGCTAATAAAAAAGAGACAAAGACTGAAAAATCTCGTCCATAATAAATAGGAAAGAGGGAGAGAACAGCGTCTCACCCTCTTTTCCTTACATAATTAGCTTACCAAAATTTCCACCATTTCGATTTCTTTTCAGTTGCAGCCGCCGTTTGACGGAAGGTTTGAACAAAGTCATTAAACATTCTTTCACGAGAGGCAATGTCTTGCCTAAATTCCTTACGTTCTTTATCCATTTGCTCGTAATAATAAATTCGCTCTTCATGAATTGAGTCTAACAGATCGTGAAGCTCTGTTTCAGACTGCTTTTGTGTTTTGGACATGCTTTCCACTAAAAATTTCACCTGATTCATCGCCACGGTAGAGGAACTAGAAAAACGGTCGAGAATGTAGCGAACTTCTTTTGAATTTTCTTCGCTTGATTTTGAAATGTAGTCAATCAAGTCTTTGAGTTCTTGCGATTGATCGTCAGACAACTCACTCATCTCTTGAACAAGCTGTTTTACCTCATCCAAATCTTTATGTGAAGCATCCGTTAATTTATTGAGAAGGGAGCGCATTTCTTCTTTTTGTCCTTCTTGTGAAGAATGAATTTCATTGACGGTTTTTTGCAGAACTTCTGTTTTTTGTTCCGTTGTTTCCGATATATTTTCAAGCATGTACGACATTTCTTCAAAGTTCGATTCCTGAGAGCGAATCAGCTTTTTGGAGATTCCTTTCATTTCGTCGGCCGTACGTTCGGATGATTCGGCAATAAAGCTTCCGACCGTTTCCATCATCTCATAGGTTTGTTCCGTTCCTTTCGTAATTTCATTGCGAACGTCACCGAGAATTTCATTACGAACTTCGTTACGAATTTCGTTTCGAACTTCTTGAATGAGCTCTTCTTTAAATGAATGAAAAGCCTCAAATACATCTTTAAAATTTTGAACGGTTTGAATGAGTTCTGCTTGGACGATGTCTGTTGGAACCGAAGCTTCAACTCGCTTTGTTTCTTGTCCGACCATTTCTTCTTCATGAAGTGATGAAACGACTTCACAAGACGGTTCTTCCTGCATTACTTCTTCAGCCGCTGCCGATTCTAAAATAGTGTCCACGTCCACTTCGTCCATATTCACAATCGGTGAAGGAGAAGGGGGTTCTGTATAAGCTTTCTCATTCTTTTCTGTTTGTACCTCCTCTTTTATCCCCTTTGCTTTTCTGACGTATGCCTGAATTTCCTCTTTGGAATATTTCTTTGAATAAAGTTCCTTCAACTCTTTTAAAAATAATAGTTCAGCATCTGTATAAAAACGCGCGCCTTGTTTCGTGCGGGGAATAAGTAAAAGCCCTTCTAATTCCTTTTCCCATTGCTTGATGATACGAGGGGGAACCTTGATTTTTTTAGCTGCTTCTTTCATCGTATATGCTTGCATAATATGAATGACTGCCTCCTTTTTTGCGTCTCCCTTTGGTCATACATGTGCTGAATTTATGTAGATTCGCTAGTTATTTACATGATTATTCAGCATGAATAAGCACTTTTTCCTGCAAGGTGACAAAGGTTGTCAAAACTAGACGTAATTAGCCGCCTTTTTTCTTAAAATCGATAAATTCCGCCAAAAAAAATTACGAATCTCTGAAGTGGTATAAGCTTTTAAACATGCGTAATAAAGCGTATAGTAAAGAAAATGAGCTGTGAAAGAAGGAATGAATGATGACGACAAAAGTAATGGTGTTTGATTTAGATGGAACCTTGTATGAGGACACGCATCATTTTGAATATTTTGCTAAACAACTAAGCAAACGATTAACTAACGCCCATGGATTTATGAACCAATATTATGAGGCTGTAGAAGAGAAACATACGCTAAAAGTAGGTACGGTCTATGATCGCGAAAACGATCGCATTTTAATTCAAAAAGAGGGGCGTGTTCTAGAAGCTTTTCAGTGGGACGGGACGCCGCTATTACCTGTTGAAGAGTATTATCCAACGCCCATTACATTTGATTTTCGAACGATGCAGAGTATTGGCGATCTGTGGGGTGTTCCTATTGCGATTGGGAGACACTTTGGGCTTTCGTCTGTCGAAATTAACGAAGCTTTTTTAGAAACGAGACGCTATATGATGAGTGATGAATTCGTCATGTCGCCTGTAGGTGGTCTAGCTGATGCGCTAGAAGAATTAGCTAAAACGAAAAAGCTTGTGCTGATGACGAATAGCCCACAGGTAGATAGTGAGCGAATTGTGGAAAAGTTAGGACTTAAAGGGTTATTTACATACGCCATCTTTGAAGCGAAAAAGCCTGTTAAAACGGAAGAACGCCTTCGAACCATTGCATCACATTTCGGGGTGGAAACAGCAGAAATGATGAGTGTAGGAGATAACTGGATCAATGAAATCAATCCGGCGCGAAAGCTTGGATGCAGCACAATTTTTATTGATGTTCATCAAATTGGGGATGCAAGCAGTGCAGATGTGGTCGTGCATCAAGTATCAGAATTAGTAGCATCTTTGCAGTCGATATAAGAAAAGGCCCCTTTGCTTAGTGCGAAGGGGCCTTGCTGTATTTTGTATAAGAGTATAGAGGTTAAAGTACTCCCCACTCAACCGTAACTCAAGTGTTCCAAGACCCGCACTTAGCAGGTGGGTGTTCTCATAGAAGCATTTAACGTCCTTCTGGCCAGAAGGCATGTTATCCGCGACTAAATGTTGAACTCCCTTAGAACAATCAAAGGTTTGAAACAGTATGAGTATACGGGAATCGCAGGTAAGTCGCCTATTTAGTAGGCGAGTATTAATATATCACCCTTTTTGGTGAAAGTAAAGCATCAAGTTTTGTTGTTTAATTTTTTGATCGATAAATCTGCAAATGATGGAGGAAATAAACGAAAAAAGGCGAAATAAGAAACAAGACATTAAAGGAATTGGAAAAAAGCAGGTAAAGAAGACGTTCGAAATCCAATAAGCGGTTGTGAGGGAATGTAAATGAATATGCAACAACAGATTAAAGTATATGAAATTCTATATCAAGTATGGTCAAAGGAATCGAGCTCTAAATGGACGAAAGAAAATCCTGCTAACGGTCAATGTGGTGTGACATCCCTAGTAGTTCAAGATTTATTTGGCGGTGACATTTATAAAACAAATGTAAAGGGTAGCTGGCATTTTTATAACATGATTGAGGGAAAACGATATGATTTTACGGCTTCTCAATTTCTGGAGCTACCACTTTATGAGGATCAACCTTCTTCAAGAAATGAGGCATTCGAGGACACAAATCATGAGCAGTACACGTATTTGAAAGAGCAAGTCATGCAATTTTTATAGCTGTTTTCGTATGGAACCTTTCTTTTTTGATGAAAGGTTCTTTTTTTCTTGCGATTTTGTTTCGCAGTTGCTACACTAAAAACTAACGATCGTTAGTTAGTTTTGTGAGGAGGATGACAAAATGGGTGCAAAAGAAATTAAACACGAAGCAGCTTTTCTATTTGCTGAGCGTGGATATGATGGAACATCAATGTCAGACATTGCAAAGCGTGTGGGAATTAAAACGCCATCGATTTATACACACTTCAAAGGAAAAGATGACTTGTTTCTATCTATTTTAGAAGAGTCTGCGATGAGCGAATTAGTCTACGTACGTCAAACATTTCAGCAGGAGCAGCCGTTTAAACAGATGATCAAAGAGCTATTTTACAGCTATGTTCATCGTTATCGTGAAGATGTGATGCTGCGCTTTTGGATTCGCACAAGCTTTTTTCCACCTCATGAGCTAGAAAAGAAAGTCGTAAGTAAATTTAATCATTACTTAGATAAACTAGAAAACGAATTAAAAGAAACATTCCAAGAGGCCATTATCGATAAAAAAATCAATGATATTGATCCAGAACGCACGGCGACCGTTTTCGTAGCGCTGCTTGATAGCGTCTTTATTGAACTGTTATACGGGGGATACGAAAGCGTTAATCGTCGTGTACATGCGCTTTGGACCTTCTTTTGGGAGAGTTTACAAACGAAGGAGTGAGTCCTTATGAATAAGTATTGGCTTTTAGTAATTGCTGCCTCTTTCTGTGAGGTTGGATGGGTGGTCGGATTGAAGCACGCAAATAATATAGTAGAGTGGATCGCGACTATCTTAGCCATTGCGGTAACGTTTTGGGCCCTCACGTATGCATCAAGCGTTCTGCCGACAAGCACGGTGTATGCGGTATTTGTTGGGCTAGGAACGGCTGGGACAGTCGTTGCTGAAATGCTATTCTTTGGGGAAGCAGTAAATTGGTTGAAGATTTGCTTAATAGCAACTCTGCTCATCGGTGTCATCGGTTTAAAAGTGGTGACAAAAGAAGAGGAGGCGACGGCATAGTATGGCTTGGTTCGCGCTCGTAATTGCTGGATTCTGCGAAGTAGCAGGTGTATTTACAATGGCAAAGCTGAATGAAACGAAAAATAAGTTGTATTTGGTATGGCTAATTTTAGGGTTTGCGGTTAGCTTTTCTCTTTTAACATATGCAATGAATACCATTGCAATGGGGACAGCATATGCCGTATGGACTGGAATAGGAACGGCGGGAAGTACGGTTATCGGGATGCTTTTTTTACAGGAGCCCCGAAACGTGAGTCGTATTTTTTTTACAGCCCTTGTTCTCGCATCCGTAGTTGGCTTAAAATTAATCGCATAAAAAATGCCTTCAAGAGCACTCTTGAAGGCATTTTTTCTATAGTTCATAGGGTTCAGGTAAGGGTTGTTGACTGTTTTCCTCGTTATTGCCTACACGCTCGTTAATCCGTTTTTTGATCAGCTCATATTGAGAAATAAGGTTGAACTGATTTTTCTTTTTTGTTTCACATGTTAAAAATGTTGTTTCACCATCGCGACTCGTAAAGAAAATCGTCAGTCGCCCAAAATAGTAGTTGGTAGTAGCTCCATCGGCCGTTTCTTCTTTTTCAATGAGCTTATCAAACGTAGCTTTTTCCACACGAACGAGAGGAATAATCGCAACATCATTGATAACGATGCGGTCATTGTGCAGAGCTATTTTTGATAGAATGGTTGGCGAAATACGTTCATCGCCATCGATGTGCCCATAAACTTTTAAGGAGTTTTGAGCAAGCTCATATGTGTCGTTTGGTGCAGCTTTTTTTGAGAATAGGATAAGGATAACGACCAACAGGAAGCTACCTACAAGGATGAATGGAAGAGTCAACATCAATACACCTCAATATATTTTAGGATCCACTTGTCCGGTCGGCCCTAACGGAAAGGCTGTTAGAGCCGACCGGACAAGCATAAGCGACTGTCGCCCTCCCTTACGGGCTGCCGCCAGTCGCTTATGCAAACCTTTTTAGGGAGTGCAGGGATGTCTGGGTTGCCTGGCGGATCGTGCGTTTTAGTAGGTAGGGAGAGGGCAAGTTAGTTTAGTTTGGTTAGTGATGAACTGGTTGATAAATGGACGCCCTGCGCAGCGGGCTATTTTTTGAGCACCTGTAGACCTTTTAGGGTGAGTACAGCTAGGTTATAAATGGGCTGTAGTTTAGGCTCAATATTTGGTTTAGATACGTATACAATTCGCCTCGTTTGAAGGGAATTCCTGTTTTGAAACTTAGGTCTAATACACTATTTTTACAATATTCCGTCTTTTTCGTCAAGCTTTGGACTTTTAAAGAAGAAAAAAACAAATAATGTGTAGGAAAGTCGGTGTTTGTGTCAAAAGTTTTTTTGGGTTTTCAGCACATTCATGTGTTGTTATATACTCAAATTTGAGTATAATAAACGATGTAATTATATTTTAAAGTCAAAAAGTAATGAAGGGAGTGTTAGTATGGTTAAAAACGAAAATCATTTGCGTTTTGTCGTTGCAGGCTTGCTTTTAGGTATTTTAATGTCTGCAATGGATAATACGATCGTCGCAACTGCGCTCGGAACAATTGTCGCTGATTTGCACGGAGCAGATCAGTTCGTCTGGGTAACTTCTGCTTATATGGTTGCCGTTATGGCAGGGATGCCGATTTTCGGGAAGTTGTCTGATATGTATGGACGCAAACGTTTTTTTCTTTTCGGTTTATCCATCTTTTTACTTGGTTCCATTTTGTGTGGAACCGCTCAAAGTATCGTACAATTAAGTATTTATCGTGCCATTCAAGGGATTGGTGGGGGAGCGCTCATGCCGATTGCGTTCACCATCGTTTTTGATATTTTCCCACCTGAAAAGCGCGGGAAAATGACGGGTCTTCTTGGTGCAGTATTTGGTTCTGCTAGTGTGTTTGGCCCTCTTCTTGGGGCATACATTACAGAATATATTAACTGGCACTGGATTTTCTACGTGAACGTTCCAATCGGTGCGCTTTCTTTATTTTTCATCGTGCGCTTTTATCATGAGTCAGCGAAGACAACGAAGCAAAATATCGACTGGTGGGGGGCGATTACGCTCGTCATTGGAGTAGTGAGCGTGATGTTTGCGCTGGAGCTTGGTGGAAAAAAATACGATTGGTCTTCTTGGCAAATCATTACGCTGTTTGCTGTGTTTGCCGTGTTTATCATTGGATTCTTTATTGCGGAAACAAAGGCGAAAGATCCAATCATTTCGTTTTGGATGTTTAAGCGCCGTTTGTTTGCTACATCACAAGTTCTTGCTTTTTTATACGGAGCTACGTTTATTATTTTAACGGTCTTTATTCCGATTTTTGTTCAGGCTGTATACGGTGGTTCTGCCACAAATGCAGGACTCATTTTAACACCCATGACGCTAGGATCTGTGGTCGGTAGTGCAATTGGTGGGATCTTTCAAACAAAAACGAGCTTCCGAAAGCTGATGTCCATTTCCATTATCGCGTACATCATTGGTATGTTCTCGTTAAGTACGTTAACGCCTGATACGGCTCGCTGGATGCTGACGATCTTTATGATTTTAGTTGGATTTGGAGTTGGGTTCTCATTCTCACTTCTTCCAACAGCATCAACGCATAAAATGGAACCGCAGTATCGCGGCTCTGCGAACTCAACGAACGCGTTTTTTCGTTCACTTGGAATGACGCTTGGTGTAACAATTTTTGGCTCAATTCAGGGCAATACGCTTGCTGATAAGCTAAAAGATACGTTTGCTGGCATGGGAGGTGCAGCGAGCAATTCATTTAGTAGTGCGAATTCACAATCGCTGTTTGAGCCTGCCACACGTGCTAAAATTCCGGCACCTATTCTAGATAAAATTGTGGATGCTATGTCTTATTCTATTACACATTCATTCGCACTTGCTGTTATTCCATTGCTAGTTGCAGCCGTTGCTGTTGCAATGATGGGGAATAGCCGCATTGAAATTAATCAAACAAAAGCCTCATCTACATCAAAGTAGGATGGAACAGAGCACCGGTCCTATGCCGGTGCTTTTAGCTTTTCTGGTAGTGAGCTAAATTTCGAAAAAAGGTGATAACGTTATGAGCATCCCTTTGGTTATTCTCGGTTTATTAATGGAAGGAGATAAGCATCCTTATCAAATTCAGCAAATCGTAAATGAGCGCCAAATGAAGTATTACATAAAGCTGGCGCACGGGTCACTTTATTATGCGTTTGATCAGCTAGAAAAGAAAGATTATGTTGAAGTCGTAGATGTTATTAAAGATACGAATCGTCCTGACAAAACGATCTATCGGATTACAGAAGCGGGAAAAAAAGAGTTTGAACAGCTGTTGATGAAACAGTTAGAAAAAAAAGAGCATATGCAGCGCCCGATTTACGCAGCCCTTACGTTCACGTCTTATGCCGATAACGAGGATGTTTTGTGCGTGTTGGAAAAAAAGCGTGAAGAAGCGTCAAGTTTGCTTGGGAAAATGGAATGGCTGTATGCGCGTAAAGAAAAGGAAGAGGAAATTGCGAAGCTCTATATTGTTATGCGGGTCATTATGCATTTAAAAGCTGAAATAACGTGGCTAGAGCATTTAATAGAAGAAACAAAGCAAGGACGTCTTCAGCATAAAGATCTACCGATGCTTTCAACGAGCCTTTTTGGTGATAATAGCTAAACAAGACATCGTTCTATCGAGAACGATGTCTTGTTGCCGTTAATAACAAGCAAGGGCCGATAATGGGCAAAAAGCAGAGCAAGCTTTTGGAACCTTCTTTTCGTATGAACCAGAAGATATAAAAGGAGGCAACAGTTAATACAAAAAAGTCAACGGTCATAATGCTGATAAATTGGGACGTTTGAAAAGCCTCCATATACTCGTTGATTGACCCATTTATGAAGCCATACCCATATAAAAGACACGTTCCGACTAAAAGAGCAAAAGGAAATAGTCTAGAGGACAAAAGTGGTCTTAATGGAGTAAAAGCACGTTTCGTTACTAGGCGACTTCGGGAACGTAAAAAGAGATAAGGTAGTATAGCAAAGGCTCCAAGACCAAATGATAGGAGAACAAAGGGCCATGCAGGAATGACTCGATCGTCCATCCTTAATAATAAGATGGCAAATAGAATCGGAAAGATCCCTAAACTCGAAAACATCATGACAACAAGGGGATCGATCATTTGAAAATGTCCTGAAACGAGGTCGCGGAAGATCCAATCTGTACCGATCCCTTCTCCTGGTGCAAGAAAAATAGCATAAAGAACAAACAATAGCCAGATCCAAATCATTGAATGTACTCCTTTTTTCGTTTCTTAATCGGTGTTTTATTCCCTATTTGCGGAAAAAGAAACGAATTTTACCGAAATGACCGTTTTTTCTTTACATAAAAGGCTTAAATTAGTTAGAATGAGTCTAATAAATCCATGTTCTAAATAATTGATAAAAAGATGGACCCAATCAGCTCTATGATGCAAAAACGCCGTATTTAGAAGATAGGTGGACAATTAGTTTTAAATTCGGATGAAATTGGGAAACTAACAGCAAAAGGAGGAAGTATGATGGCTGATGAATTTGTGAATGATCAAGGCGCTACGAATGAAAAAGCGAACAATGTAAAAGAAGGAAGTAAGATTGAAGTAAAAAAAGGTCAATGGAAGGGACGAAAAGGAGAGGTGTTTATCGTTCGCGATAACTCTGTGCTTGTCGACTTGGGTATTGACTCCGAAACAAATGAACCTATTCGTACGGTTGTTAATCACCGCAATTATAAAATTATTAAAGAATAAGTTTATGCCATACAAAAGCGAGGCCAAAAGCGACAGTTCATTTTGGCCTCGCTTTTGCTTTCTTCATAGAGTAAAGGGTCTCTTCATTGAGAATGAGCCGTTTTTTTAGTAAAATGTAGGGATGAAAGTAAGTTTTTAAAGAGAGAAAGGAATTCATATATGTCATTTGATCATACTACACTGCAATTTCCACAAAAAATTAAAGAGTTAATTGAACAACGTAAACAAACTATTTCTACTGAAGATCAGGTTTTAATCGGACAAGGTGGCTACACGCCATCAGATGAGTCCATCTTAATAGATGCTGTTATTGCGTTATCGTTAGGGAAAAACGTTCTTTTAAAAGGTCCAACAGGATCAGGGAAAACGAAGCTAGCTGAAACGTTATCCGCTATCTTTGCACAGCCTATGCATAGCATTAACTGCTCGGTTGATCTAGATGCAGAGGCATTGCTAGGATTCAAAACGATTCAAGATTTGAACGGAAAAACATCCATTGAATTCGTGGCTGGACCGGTTATTCAAGCGATGAATAAAGGTCACCTTTTATACATTGATGAAATTAATATGGCAAAGCCTGAAACGCTTCCTGTTCTAAACGGAGTACTTGACTATCGTAAAATGATTACGAACCCGTTCACAGGAGAGGTTGTAAAAGCTCAATCTGGATTTGGTGTCATTGCAGCTATTAATGAAGGGTACGTGGGGACAGTTCCATTAAATGAAGCACTAAAAAACCGCTTTGTCGTTATTGACGTACCTTATGTACAAAGTGAGGCGTTAACAGAAGTATTAACAGCACAGTCACAGCTAGAAGATGAGAAGCTGATTGCAAAATTTGTGTCCTTGTCTGCAGACTTAATTACACAAGTTCGTAATGGTCAAGTGTCAGAAGAGGCCGCATCTGTACGTGCTCTGTTAGATACGTGTGATCTAGCCGTATACTTGCCACCGCTACGTGCCATTCAACGAGGCATTATTGAGAAGCTAGAGGATGATCGTGAGAAAGCGGCTGTTCAAAATATTGCTGAAACGATTTTTGAGTAAGGTGTGCTCACATGAAGTTTATTAAATTTAATGATAAAAATGTTGATTCCTTCTTGTTTATGGAATTGGCAGATTTAACAAAAACCTTAACCAAGGACGAAGAAATGGAGATTGAATACCGCGTTTCTTCCTACTATGATCCACTCCAAAAAAAGATTTACTTAAGTCATTTTTGGGATAACCGTCCCCGTACGGATATGGTAAATGGGTTGAAAAGTGATGTCTTCTTGCGCAGCATAGGCACAGCGAAGCACACGGACTTTCAGGCAGTTCACACGTTTGTGACGTCTATTCGTAAAATGGAGAATCGAAGCTTTGCAAAACAATTGTTTATGCTTCTAGAAGATATTCGTCTCGAGGAGCTATGTAAGCACGAGCGTCCCGGAACAAAAAAAGCGTTTGGGACGAGACGTGCGGTTTATCGTAAATATTTTGAGAGTCAAATGAACGTGAATCTCGTTAAAGGTGTATACACGGATGCCTTTTTCAATGCGTGTTATTTGATGCTCACAACGGAAAATCCGTTTGAGGAAATTCCATCAATCACCGAGTCTCTAGATCTTGCTACGCCGTTTATCCGAAGTGAAATTTCAAAAGCGTATGAGGCAAAGGCAACAAGTGAGATTGTAACCATTTGTTTAGAGGTCATGGATGTACTAGAAGACATCGTTGAAAAGGACATGCTGAATCATTATTTCCATTTAGCAGAGCTTGATTATGAACAACTTGAGCAAGGCCTGACAATGGACGACTTAAAGCGCAAACCAAAGCTTGCGAATGATGATGTATTAGAAACGGACAAAGACGGTGACGAGGATATTCATGATGAAACAATGCCCACATGGCATCAGGAGACAAGCGAAGCGACAAAAAGCTTCTTGCAATTTGACCTCGAACAAGGATCAAAAACGGATCTGATGGGTGAGGGCGTTCGTGAAGGTGATGATGGTGATCAGGCACTAGGCATGATACAAGGGTCATCACAGCAAACGTCTAGAAACGATTATTCTAAGCTCGAAGCGATGGAGTCTAGAAAAGGCGAGGAGAAGTCAGGTAAGGACAACGAATTCGGACGAGAAAATCGCTTTGCTTTTCCTGTCTTCAAAGATCCGACTCCTTCTACGTACGAACAAGTTAGAGCATATGAAGAAAATAAAAAGAGTATTAGTCTTTATCAGAAAAAGCTAAAGCAAATGATTGAAAAAACGCTCGAACATAAAAAAATTCTACCGAGAACTGATTTGCAGTTTGGTCGTTTAAATAAAAAGCTGCTTCGATTATGGACAGATGATAATCCGCGCCTATTTTTAAAGAAGAATCAGCCTTCTTCAAAGATTGATGCCGTTTTTTCATTGCTTGTGGATTGCTCGGCGTCGATGTTTGATAAAATGAACGAAACGAAGCTAGGCATTACGCTGTTTCATGAAGCGTTAAAATCGGTTCAAGTTCCTCATCAAATCGTTGGATTTTGGGAGGATACGAACGATGCAACGGAAACGAGTCAGCCGAACTATTTTAACACCGTGATCGATTTCACGTCGTCTTTAAAGCGTTCAAGTGGCCCTGAAATTATGCAGCTAGAGCCAGAAGAGGATAATCGTGATGGATACGCGATTCGTCATATGACAAAACGATTGTTGCAGCGCTCGGAGGAACAAAAGTTTTTACTCGTCTTTTCAGACGGAGAGCCAGCAGCAAACGGCTATGAGCAAAACGGGATCATTGATACACATGAAGCCGTTCTTGAAGCACGCAAGCGTGGCATTGAAGTGATTAACGTGTTTTTATCAAACGGAGAAATTGATGAGGCACAGCAAAAAACGATTCAAAACATGTATGGACGCTATAGCATTCTTGTGCCAAACATTGAAGAGTTGCCAGACGTGTTGTTTCCATTACTGAAAAAGCTTCTTCATAAGAGTATTTAACGAAACTGATCTACCTTTTTAGGTGGATCAGTTTTTTTGCGATAAAAAAAGCCTAGATGAAGCTACTCATCTAGGTTCAAAAGGGGTTGCTACGAAACGTAAAGGAGTCTTATGGAGCTCGCTTTGTGTAGAGACGATAAAAGCAAGTCAAAATAAGTACATGTTCAGTATAAGGGGAAAAGACGTTACGTGCGTGTAAACTTTCTAAACGTTTTGTCTAGTGCATGTAAAGGCACTAGGCACGCTGATAATGTGATAGAGCTAGAAGCGGATAAAGGTGCTCATAGCTATGATAGCGAATGTAAAACTGTCCTGGAAGTCCAATACCTGTAGGGTAATCAAGAGCTTCTTTTTGGTGTGGGTCTTTTAATAGAAAGTGAATGCCTTTTTGTATTGCTTCATCGTCTTTGGGCAATAGAGTAAGAAGGGCATCGAGTGCCCAAGCGGTTTGTGACACGGTACTAAATGATAGAGGAATGTATTTTTTCATCTCTGCACTTTGACACGATTCGCCCCATCCTCCGTCATCGTTCTGAATGCTCTTCAGCCAGCTTGCGGCTTTTTGCATCGACTTCTGTGTTGGTTCTATTCCGACAGCCCGTAGACCAGTCACAGCTCCCCACGTTCCGTAAATGTAGCACGTGCCCCACCTTCCATACCAAGAGCCGTTCTTTTCTTGATGTGAAAGCAACCACTGCACGGCACGTTTTGCAGTTGGATGATGATGCTTCATACCTGTAAACGTACCAAAGTACTCTAGCACTCTTCCGGTTAAATCCGCTGTTGCAGGGTCTGTCGCCGCATCTTTTGCATTATCAAGAGGCAAATGTGTAAGAACACTAGAGTCAGTATTTTTCTCAAAAGCCGCAAAGCCGCCGTCGCGATTTTGCATCGATAAAAGCCAAGCATTTCCTTTTGTCCAGTTGAGGAGAAAGGACCCTTTCGAAGAAGTCCGTGTCAAAGCGCGCAGTACAGCAGACGTATCGTCTAAGTCGGGGTTTAACGTGTTGCTATCTGAAAATCCCCAACCTCCAGGTGAGATACGTGGGTTATGCACGGACCAATCCCCATAAGCGTCATGCTGTCTTCTCACTAAGTAATGATTTGCAGCCGTAATCATTGGATCATGATATTCAACGCCCGCCTCCTGTAAAGCATAAGTGAGAAGTGAAGTATCCCATACAGTGGACGTTGAATTTTCAATATACAACTCATCTTCTTGTAAGAGCTTTGCGTGCTCGAGAATCCCTTTTAGCGCATGACGAATAACGGGCGTTCGTTTGTCATAGCCAAGTGCTAGGAGCGCATAAATCATAAAAACAGTCGAACTTACGTAGCTGTACAGCGTTCCGTCTCGCTCAATTCGCTGTAGCATATAGTTCTCTGCTTCTTTGTATCCTTTTTCATGAATGTAAGTAGGCAGGGCGGCTATTTTTTTCATTTCGTTTACGAGAAGCTGCACAAAAGATCGGTCTTCGCCTACTAACCAATCATCTTCTTCGTAAGTGCGAAAAAAGGATGATGGCATGTGTGGAGAGGACAAGGAAAACTTTTTGTTTGCTGCGATCATCATTGGAACGAAGTGGATACGCGCGTAGGCACTCAGATCAAAAAAGTTAACAGGTGCGTAAGAAGGGATTAGTAGAAAGCTCATGGGAATATAAAAAAAGGAAGGCCATTTGTACAGACCGTTTACAGCTAACATCCACTTAGTCATAAAGTGAGCCTTCGCGATACCACCATTTTGCTCAATGAATTTTTTTGCTTTTTTCATATGTTCGTCTGATTCTTGTTCATCACCTGCACATAAAAGAGCGGTGTAAGCTAAGACTGTGCTAGTTAGATGCCCTTTTTCATCAGGAGCTGTATTCCAATAGCCGTTTGGATGCTGGCGATTTCGTATGTAGGTAGCTAGTTGCTTAATAACTTTTTCTTCTTTTACTTGCAACGTTCGCAAAAGTATAATGACAAATGCATTTGTCATTATACTGCCCTCAAAGCAAAAACGCCATCTTCCGTCTGGTTGCTGCCATTTACGGAGCTCTGCAATTCGTTTTTGTATATTTTGTTGAACGGTTGTTGTTGAAATCATTTCTTTCACCTCTTTCTACACTGTATTCAAAAATGAAGTGGTTATGAAGGCAAGAAATTTGCGTCATTGAGAAAGATTGAGGACAATGAAAGCAGGAGGAGAGGATAGAACATGAAAGAGATCCAAATTGATGTGATACAAGGGAAAGGGAGGTATTATGACCTTGGCCTCCTTGAGGGAACCCATCATCGAGATACCCCTCTTTATGAAAATCATCGGAAGAGACGGAAGCGTTCTTTGCGTAGCTACGAGACAAAGATGAATGAAGCAAAAGCATACTATGATAAGTTTGGGCCGGGAATTTGGGATGAGCTACGTGGTCTTGCTGATGGGCTAGGGTGGACGCTTGAAGAGACGGTTCATGAATATAGTGGTTATCAGGCAGAATGGAAAAAATCCGGGTGCTCCGCTATGATGCAGGATGGGTTTTATGCACGAAACTATGATTATCATCCAAAAACGTATGAAGGACGCTTTCTTTTGTGGAAGCCTGAGAATGGCTATGCAAGCATAGGATTTGGGACAAGAATGATTGGTCGTATGGACGGGATGAACGAAAAAGGTCTCGTAATTGGCTATCATTTTGTGAACAGACGTCGTCAAACGGACGGGTTTATTTGCTGTGCCATTGCACGCTTTGTTCTTGATACGTGTGCAACCACAGAAGAAGCCATCGATGTTATCTCACGTGTCCCTCATCGTCAGGCATTTAATTATTCCGTGTATGATCGAGAAGGAAGAGGCGCGATCGTAGAAGCTTCAGGGCGAGGAGTACACGTGACGAGAGGAGCTGCTTTAGGGTGTGCGAACCATTTTGATAACATGACAGAGGAAAATCGTCATCATCTCGTAGAGTCTAAAGAGCGGATGGCTCATATTGACGAACAGATTGGACGTTCACTTACTCCATATGAAGCGTATGAACGATTCAATCAAAAAGAGTACGGGATTTTTAAAGAAGACTACAAAAATTCAGCAGGAACGCTTCATACGGTTGTCTACGTTCCCGCAACGCTGCAAGTACTCATTGGAGCAGGGAGAAATGCCAAGCCTCTCTCTCTATCTTTTTCAAAATGGCTGAATGACGCACCACTTCTTGTCAAAAAAATAAAAGGAACGTTCGCAACAGATGAAACGTTCCCATTCGAAGAGCCATTACGTTTCTAAGCGTAGTGGCTTTTGTTTTGAAAAATTTCCTCGGTGACACTAGGTCAAGAGCAGTGAGCATGCCATGTGGAATTCATATGATGTAGTTACAACAGTGGATTAAAGCGAGGGAAGTTATGAGGAGAGACGCGAAGTCAAAACGAACGGTCTTAAATGTATTAAAACAGATTTCAAAAAGCTTTCATACAAGTTTTGTGATTACAGACCCCTCTTTGCCAGATAACCCCATCATTTTTGCCAACCAGTGTTTCGAAGAGCTTACAGGCTATGAAAGAAACGAGTATCTTTATCAAAATTGTCGACTTCTTCAGGGGAGAAAAACAAATTCACACGTAAGAGCTCAGATTAAACAAGCTATCGCCGAACAGCACTCCGGTATATTTGAAGTGCTAAATTATAAAAAAGATGGTTCAGTTTTTTGGAACGAGTTGTTTATTAATCCAATTTTAAATGATCAAGGGCACCCATTGTACATTATTGCTATTCAACACGATATTACGAAACGAAAGCAAACTGAGATGATGGTTGAGGTGCAAAACAAGGTGCTAAGGGAAATTGAAGAGGGGATGTCGTTAAAAGAAGGCTTGATTTGCATTAAGGAGGTCGCCAACTTATTTTTGCACGACTGCGGAGAGTGTATCATTGCTGTAGAAGACGACCACGCGCCTCTCTCTTTGACAACAATAGGGGAAGATGAAGCTGGATTAGAGACCCTCCTTTCCTCTCAAAACCCCCAGAATGTCATACTAAATACGATACGTTCTGTCTCCTCGTTAATTTCAGTCATGTTTCATTTTGATTCTTCCTATATGCCAACAGATGTAGATCACTCCTTTCTTGAGCTCATTGCTTCTGTTGTGAAAAACTCCGTTGAAAAATCGCAAAAGCAGCAAAGTATTCAAAATCTCGTGTATTATGATCAGCTCACAGGTCTTCCAAACTTAGATTATTTTAAAAAAATTGGGAGCGAACTGATTGGTGAAGCAAAGGAAAGGAACACGAAACTTTTCGTTTTACTTCTAGACGTTGATCATTTTAAATTAATTAACGATCACTTTGGTCACGAAATGGGTGATTTTATTTTAAAAGAGTTAACAAAGAGGCTTCAGCAGTGCACGGCAGGACACTATGAACTGGCGCGTTTTGGCGGAGATGAATTTGTTATGGTAGGAGAGTTCGAGTCTGAGGCGCATGTTCTTGAGTTGCTTCAATGCATATTTCGGGAAACAGAATACCCTTTTTTACTTGATGAGAAGGAGTACTACGGATCATCAAGTATTGGGGTAAGCGTATTTCCGATGGACGGAGGAGAAATAGGAGAGCTTTTGAAAAATGCAGACATTGCCATGTACATGGCTAAGAGAAAGGATAATGAAAAGTATGCGTTTTTTCAGCGACAGCATGGCGTAATCGCCGCTGAAAACTTCTCGCTTGTTCGAGATCTTCACAATGCCATCATTAATCAGGAGTTTGTAGTCTATTATCAACCAAAAGTGAACATGATTACACGAAAAATTATTGGTTTTGAAGCGCTCGTAAGATGGATTCATCCAGAAAAGGGAATCATCTCACCTGATCGATTTATACCACTGGCAGAACGGCATGGGAAAATTATTGAAATTGAACACTTAGTGCTGGAACAAGTGTGTAGGGATCAAAAAGCATGGCTAGATAGAGGGTATGGCTTGCGTAAAATAGCGGTCAATATTTCCGCTATCCAATTTTTTCGTTCCAATTTTTTAGAGGTGTTTCAGTCAATCTTGCAGCGGTTTGGCACTGAAGCGAGCTGGCTGGAGCTCGAAGTAACAGAGAGAATTGCTATGACGGATATTCAGAAACTGATCCCGATTTTAAAAGAGCTTCAATCGATGGGAGTATCTCTTTATATCGATGATTTTGGTACAGGATATTCGTCTCTGCGCTATCTTCAACGACTTCCTCTTTCAGGTCTTAAAATTGATCGATCATTTATTTCCGATATCAATAGCAACAGGGGAAATTTGTCTATCGTGCGCTCTATTATCCAACTAGCAATAAATTTAGGACTAACGATTGTTGCAGAAGGGGTGGAAACGACTGAACAGCAACACGTTCTCATACAATGTGGGTGTATAGAGGCACAAGGATATCACTACGGGAAGCCAATATCAGCAGCTGAGGTAGAGAATCTCCTGAAGACGTAAAAAAAAGAGAAGCACGGTTGCTTCTCTTTTTTATCAGGCGTTCCCGTCATTCCACTCAATTTCACCGCTTTTTTCATCGTAATCAACTGTTACGTTGAAGTCGTGTTTGGAATAAAAATGAACGAGGCGCTCGACGTGATCCCAATCTCGTTTGGCAATATCACCTGTAATAAAGGGAATGTTTTTATCTCGAGCAATTTCTTTTAAGAAGTTCATGCAAATAGAGCCGTACCCTTGATTGGCAGGGCCTTTAATATCACCGATATGAATCGTATCTTCTTCTTTATATTGTGCTAAGATGGAAAAGTCCCATGTACCTCTATATGCGTGCTCACAGTCATTCACCATAACCTTACAAATGTTTCCGTCATCAACCGCAGAAACAATGACCCATTTGTCATCTTTTGTTTGATCAATTCCAACAATCTCTGCGTCTTTTGCGATTTCTTTCATGTTTTCTTGCATACGAAAGAGCTGGAATTCTAGTTTCTCAAATTCCTCTTTAATTTCCTCAGGTTCACGAACGTCTTCTTCAAAAGCTGATTTTATCATAGCGATCAGTCTCCTTTCATATGGTGGCGATTTATCGTTTGCATAAGAGAGGACAATTTTTCTATCCGTTCATTTCACACAGTTGTCTATTCTACTAAAAAAACGAAAACCATGCAAACGAAGCACTTTCCATTTGAGCAAACAAACGTTTCGAGGTACTATGGAGGATGTGAGTAAACGGAAAGAAAGAGTGACTTTATGAAAACGAACGGAATATGTTACACCCATTTACAGCGAAAAAATCAGTATGAAAAAGAGATGAAAGCATGCATTGAACAGACGGTGGACCTATTACAGCGTCATACCACGAATGAACGAAAGCCGGGGATGCTTCTTGGGAAAATCCAAAGCGGAAAAACGCGCACGTTTATTGGGGTTACGGGCTTAGCCTTTGATAACGGATATGATGCGGTGATTGTGCTGACAAAAGGCACAAAAGCTCTCGCTCAGCAAACGTATGAACGATTAAAGGAAGAATACAAAACGCTCTCAGAATCAGACTGCGTGCAGGTGTTTGACATTATGAAAATTCCAACAAACCTTATTGCTTACGAGCTAGAGCAAAAATTAGTGTTTGTCGTTAAAAAAGAAATTCATAATATGAAACGACTTCATGACGCGCTTTTGCGCTATCCACAGCTCAAAGATCGCAATGTGCTTATTATTGATGATGAGGCAGACTACGCGAGCCTTGGGTTCACGAAGACGCAGCAGGAGACGACTGAAATTAATGCCATTGCAGGACAAATCGATGAACTGAGGAAGGAATTAAAAAAAAGTGCCTTTCTCCAAGTGACGGCTACACCATATTCGCTCTACCTACAGCCGGATGAATTGAAGGTGTCCGAGACGTCTCCTGTTTTTATGCCCATTAAACCAGCCTTTACCGTGTTAGTCCCAACCCCATCTACCTATATTGGAAGCGAGTATTACTTTGAAAACGAAGCGGTGCGAAAAAGCTTGTTTGTACCTATTGATGAGAGGGAGCTTATGGCTTTAAAGAAGCCTGATCGTCGCCGCTTGAAGCTCGAAGAAGTACTAACGAGCAAAAGCATTGAAACATTGCGAAGGTCTGTGCTTTCTTTTCTAGTAGGAGGAGTTGTTCGCAGGATTCAACAGCGTAAAGAAGGAAAGACGTTGGAGAAGTACAGCTTTATTATTCATACACAGCAGGCAAAATCCTCTCATGACTGGCAGGAGAATGTTGTCCTCACACTAAAAGAAAGGCTAGGACAGCTCGCGGTTGATCAGCCAGTTGCTTTGCAGCAGATGCTTGAGAAGTGCTATGAGGAGATGGAGCCAGCCCTTGAGAGCCCTCCACCTAAGCAGGACGTCGTATACGAAGCGCTTTTTATGCTTCAAAAAGACTATCTTTTGGTTACGACAGTAAACTCTGAAAAGGAAATGAACCAGTTGTTAGATGAGCAAGGTCAGTTAAAGCTTCGCGCACCGCTGAATATTTTCATTGGCGGACAGATTTTAGACCGTGGCATCACAATTCGAAATTTGATTGGTTTTTACTATGGACGAAATCCCCGTAGCTTTCAACAGGATACCGTTTTACAGCATTCTCGAATGTTCGGTTACCGATCTCCGGAAGATCTCTCGGTCACGAAATTTTATACGACGGAAGAGATATACGAAGTCATGGAAAAAATTCACGATTTTGATACGGGGCTGCGTACGGCTTTTGAACAAGGTGGGCAAAACCGAGGCGTGGTCTTTATTGAACAAGACTTTTCAAGTAGATTGATTCCTTGTTCACCCAATAAGCTGCTATTGTCGCAAACAACGACTTTGAAGCCGCTCAAGCGGATACTTCCGATTGGATTTCAGACGGGATATAAAACATACATCGCAAAAACGGTAAAAGAGCTTGACCGCCGTATTAAAAGCAGATGGACAGAAAAGAAACCGTTTTTGATCGACATCGAAGAAGCGATTGACTACGTTCGACTAATCAAGCAAACGTTTGATCAACAAGAAGGAAAACAGTGGGATGAATCCTCATTTATTGCAAGCATGTCCTATTTGTCTCGCTACACGAACTCTAAGCATAAAGGAAAAGTCTGGTGTGTTGTTCGATCAGGACGAAATATGAGCAGAGTAAGGGCAAATGGCCGATTTGAGGATGCGCCTGATACAACGGCAAATGGAAATAGTGAATTAACCGTTGCCAAGAAGCTCGCGCAACGAATTCCTGTGCTCATATTGCTCCGGCAAAATGGTCGGGAAGAAAACGGCTGGAGAGGTTGCCCATTTTGGTGGCCCATTCTAGTTACGCCTAAAAACACAAAAACAGTCGTATTTTCCCGTGATCTTGCAAAAAGCTAGGTCGTCTACAAGGCGCCTAGCTTTTTGTCTGAATTAAGCCTTTACAAGCCTAACCAAAAAAAGGGATAATAACGGTAATAGGCATACACAAAGAATGGGGGAGAGGTATATGTTAAGAGATGAAGAAAAAGAAGGCGTTTACAAAGCGATTGAGAACCGTCGGGACGTGCGAAGTTTTTTATCGACACCTATTCCTGACGAGAAACTACAAAAGTTGTTAGAAGCAGCACATCATGCTCCCTCTGTTGGATTTATGCAGCCGTGGAACTTTATTATTGTGACAAACGAAGAGACAAAAGAAAAGCTGGCATGGGCAGCGGATAAAGAAAAGCGAGCGCTTGCCATTCATTATGAAGACAAGCAAGAAAAAGAAAGTAAGTTTTTGTCTTTAAAGGTACAAGGATTAAAAGAAGCTCCGGTTACGATCTGTATTACGTGTGATCCAACAAAAGGGGGCTCACATGTGTTAGGCCGAAATTCCATTCCAGAGACGGATATTTTATCAACCGCTTGTGCCATTCAAAATATGTGGCTCGCTGCCTATGCAGAAGGACTTGCGATGGGCTGGGTTAGCTTTTACAAGAAAAATGACGTTCGCGATATTTTAGGCATTCCGCCACATGTGGAGCCCATTGCCCTTTTGTCGATTGGCTATACGGAGGATTATCCAGAAAAGCCAATCTTAGAGAGCGCGAACTGGGAAAAGCGACGGATGCTTGATAGTTTGATTTTTAATGAAAAATGGGATGGAAATCAGCATAGCTAAGCGGTTAGAGAAAAGCCATTGCCTTTATACGGCGACGGCTTTTCTCTTTTTAATGCTCTTTTTTAAAACTTTTTTTAAAAAAAGTGATCCAAATAAAAATCTCCTCCGTTAGGTAATCAAACAGTGAAATTCAAGGAGGAAAAAACACATGAAAAAATCATTTTTAGCCGTACCATTAAGCGTATCACTTTTACTTCCAACAGCTGCATATGCAGCGGATATGAATCACAGCGGTAATCATCAGCAGATGACAACAAAAGAAAATACGAAGATGATGAAGCCGACGGTTAGTTCACCAGCAGCCGACCTACGCGCGACGCTAGATGAATTATTATCAGAACATTCTTACTTAGCGGTTGTTGCGATGCAAAAAGGAATTGACGGTGCACCGGACTTTGAACAAGCAGCAGGTGCATTAAATGAAAATACAAACAGCCTCTCAAAAGCGATTGCGTCTGTATACGGTGAAGCAGCAGGAAATCAATTTAAAGAAATCTGGGGCAGTCATATCGGCTATTTCGTTGATTATGTAAAAGCAACAGGGGCAAAAGATGAAGCAGCAAAACAAATGGCCATTAAAAACTTGGATCAATACCGTGTCAAACAAGCTGACTTTTTGGATAAAGCAACAGAAGGACGTTTAAAAGCAGCTGAACTTCGCGAAGGGCTAAACATGCACGTTCACGAGCTTTTATCAGCATTTGACAACTACGTAAAAGGTGATTACACAACAACGTACAAAAGCGTACGAGAGTCTATCAATCATATGTATGGAGTAGGAAAAAGCTTCTCTTGGGCGATTACAGATCAGTTTCCTCAAAAATTTAACAATACAAAAGTAGATACAGCGGCAGTAGATTTACGTGAAAACCTAAATAGCCTTCTGTCTGAGCATGCGGCACTTGCTGTGCTAGCGATGCAAAAAGGAATTGACGGCGCGAAGGATTTTGAAGCAGCAGCAGGAGCATTAAATCAAAATACGGATGATCTTTCAAAAGCGATCGCTTCTGTATATGGTCAAGCAGCAGGAGATCAATTTAAAACGATTTGGAGCAGTCACATCGGCTACTTCGTTGACTATGTAAAAGCAACGGGAGCAAAAGATGAGGCGGCAAAACAAATGGCAATGAAACAGCTAGATCAGTACCGCGTAGAGCAAGCCAAATTTTTAGATGACGCAACAGGTGGACGCTTAAAAGCAGCCGACCTTGAATCAGGACTCAAAGTGCACGTGGACGAATTGCTGAAAGCATTTAACACGTATACAGAAAAAGACTACGCTACAACATACCCAACGATCCATGAGGCATATGAGCACATGTTTATGGTAGGAGAAGGGTTATCTGGTGCGATTGTGGATCAGTTCCCTCAAAAGTTCCAAAGTCAAATGCCAACTCAAATGCCAAAAACAGGCATGGGTGGAACAGCCGAGTCTGGCATGAGTAATTCAATGATTGCATGGGGAGCGGTAGCATTCGTGCTTGCGGGTGCGTTTGCGACAATTATCGTACGCCGTAATCGTCAACAAGGATAAGGAAAGAGGAAAAAAGCGATGGATGAATTCCATCGCTTTTTTATGTGCACGAACAGCGTATTACCATGTATTTGGTGTATAATGGTAGTACACATAAGCAGTAAAGGAGAGGTACATATGACATTTTCAGCAGATAAAACGATTGAACTTATTGAGAAATTGGTTTCTATTCCGAGTCCCTCAGGTTACACAGAAGAGGTGATTACATACGTAGAATCGCTTTTAAAAGAGCTAAACGTAGAGACGAAGCGTAACCGAAAAGGTGGATTAATTGCTACCATCCCAGGCCAGAATCAAGAGCAGCACCGCATGCTGACCGCACATGTCGATACGTTAGGGGCGATCGTCAAAGAAATTAAAGCAAGTGGACGACTCGTCATCGACTTAATCGGAGGATTTCTTTACAACTCCATTGAGGGAGAGTATTGCCAAATTGCTACGTCAGCTGGAAAGGTGTATACAGGAACAATTTTGATGCATCAAACGTCTGTTCATGTATACAAAGATGCTGGAAAAGCAGAGCGCAATCAAGCGAATATGGAAGTAAGAATTGATGAAGTCGTTAAAAGTGCAGAGGACGTTCGTAAGCTTGGAATTGAAGTAGGAGATTTTGTTTCATTCGATCCTCGTGTACAGGTAACGGAAAGTGGATTTGTAAAGTCCCGCCATCTAGATGATAAAGCAAGCGTTGCTATTTTATTAGAAGTGATTCGCCAAGTAAAAGAGGAAGAATTGCAACTACCATATACGACGCATTTTTTAATCTCAAATAATGAAGAAATCGGCTATGGAGGAAACTCAAACATTTCGCCTGAGACGGTCGAATATTTAGCCGTTGATATGGGGGCGATTGGAGACGGTCAGGCAACAGATGAATACACGGTTTCTATTTGTGTGAAAGATTCAACTGGACCATATCATTACGGTCTTCGTCAGCATTTGGTTAGTCTTGCGAAGGAAAATAACGTTGAGTATAAGCTAGATATTTATCCACACTACGGTTCAGATGCATCTGCGGCGATCCGAGCAGGACATGACATCGTCCACGGCTTAATTGGTCCTGGAATTGATTCTTCTCACGCATTTGAACGCACACATAAAACGTCGATCGAGCATACAACAGCATTGATCTATCATTATATTCAATCAAAAATGGTACTGTGAGACACATGGCGATGCCGTCTTTCATGAGATTTTTCAACTAGTTCTCGAGGAATAGAGGGGGGAAGTGTGTAAAATGAAAAAGCTCAGCGTGTATGTGTTAACGTTCGTATCCGCGGTTTTACTTGCGAGTGGGTGCAGTCAGAGTGAGGCAGCCAAATCAACAGTGTTTGAATACAAAAATTCATATATTGGTGATAATAGTGCGGTTTTTAACATCGCCAAACAATTAAAGCACGGAGAAGAATTGAAAACAATGGCGCTCCAAACAAAAAAAAAGCCGTATGGAATTACGCTAAATTATAAAGAAATACAGGCCGATAATCTAGAAAAAGAGCAGAAAGAAACGGCTTTGTCCAACGCAACATATTTATTTACGCTCGTTAAAAATGCCGACACGGTAACGTTTAAGTTTCCAGATCAGGACGTAATGATCTCAAGAGCAAAACTAGAAGACTGGTATAACGTCACGCTACAGGACTATAAAAAAGAAGAAGAATTACAAAAATTGATCAACAAGCATCTCAAATCGGATACGAAGATGGATTCTGTTTTTTCATAAGTGAGCTGACCGCGCCAATAAACTTGGCGCGGTCTTACATGTGGAATAGTTGACTTCTTCCGCGTTTTCAATGAAAATGAGTTCAATAAGAACAGAGAGATAGGATGAAGAGATTGAACGTATTAAACACCTTGTGGAATTTGTTTCTAACCTCAGGACTTCAGCTACTTTCGCTGCTAGGCGTTATCATAGGAGTCGGTTTTTTACTAGGATTCTTACAAAACTATTCTCGATCCTTTATCGCAAGCGCATTTGGGAATAGAGGCTTTTTGCTAACGGCCTGGATTGGAACGCCTATTCACGAATTTGGGCATGCGGTGATGTGTATCGTTTTTCGTCATGATATTACGGACGTGCAGTGGTTTCCAAAACGTTCTACGGACGGTCATTTAGGATATGTGAGTCACCAATATAATCCTCACAGTCTTTATCAGCGAGTAGGAAACTTTTTTATTGGTGTGGCACCTGTGCTAATCGGTATTGCCGTTTTAGTGGGAGGCCTTTACTTGCTTGTCCCACCCTCCTATGACACGCTCATTCACTATGTGCAAACCGATGTAAAAGCAGAAGGATTTACAGTAGCAATGTTCCAAAAAGCACTACTTGCAGGCGTTGTATTGTTGAAGAGCTTGTGGAGTATGGACTATCTGATAAGCGTTAAATTTTGGCTGTTTTTATTTCTCGCTATTTGTATTTCGACGCATATTGCGTTAAGTACAGCTGATATAAAAGGCGCGACAGACGGTGTCATCGCAATTTTTATTTTACTTATCATGCTGAATGCGATTTCGATCTGGGCACCGTTGCAGGCAAATAAAGTGATTGATGTACTGATTAGCTATAATGCGTATGTCCTCGCTTTTTCTAGTATTGCTCTGCTGTTTTCCGTCCTAACGTGCGTGATAAGCTTTAGTATTAGTCGAGTGAGATTTTGGTCGTAAAAAAAGGAAAACGAAGCAAACCGTTTTCCTTTTTTTATAGGTTGCAAAATTTTTTTGAACGACTTTACTCTTTTCCTGAGGTAAGTTCTGATCTTCTGTTCTGTTTCATCTGAAAGTGTGATAAATTAAAATAGTCTAAATATTTAAAAATACATCGTAGCAAAGTACTAGCAGGAGATGATTTCAATGATCGATTCCATATCGTTACTAAAAGAGTTAGTTAAAATTGATAGTTCAACAAAAGAAATGGCAAACGAAGCGGTGCATTTTTGTGAGAAGTGGCTCGCTTCATTTGATATAAATGCCACCGTTTTAGAAAACAACGGGTTTCTTATGCTCATAGCAGAGATCGGAAGCGGTGAGCGTACGCTGATTTTAAATGGCCACGTAGATGTTGTACCAGGGAATGAGGGTCAGTTTTTGCCATATGTGGAAGGGAACAAGCTATACGGCAGGGGCTCCGCGGATATGAAGGCAGGTCTCGCCGCCATGATGGGGGCATTTGTAGAGCTAAAGAATGATTCCTTACCATGTAAGGTGCAGCTTCAAATTGTTTCCGATGAGGAGACGGGTGGCTTAAACTGCGCACAGTTTTTAAGTGATCAAGGATACCTTGGTGATTTTGTTATTTGCGGTGAACCGACTCAGCTTAATATTGGACTGCAAGCAAAGGGAATTGTACAAGTTGATGTAACGATTAAAGGAAGCGCTGCTCACGGAAGTCGTCCGTGGGAAGGAGATAACGCCATTCAAAAAGCACTTCGCGTTTACGAAGAGATCTTGAGCTTACCTTTTACGAAAGAATCTTCAATCATGTATGAGGGGCCTTCTGTTAATCTAGCAAAAATTAGCGGCGGTGATGCTTATAACCGTGTACCAGATACGTGTGTGATATCTGTAGACATTCGCTTTCTTCCGGAACAAACGCAGGATCGCGTGTTGGCTGAGCTAAACACCATTTCAGATATTGCAAGCATACACGTGCATTCGGATGGTGATCCAATTGCAACGAAAGAAGACGACCCATACGTACAAAAACTACATTCGATTGTCAAAGAAACCTCTCATGAAGCCATTCTGTTTGGTCAGCACGGCTCAGCGGACGGCCGCTTTTACTCTCGTTTTGGTATCCCAGCAATTGAGTTTGGTCCAAGAGGTGCCCATTGGCATGGAGAAAAAGAGTACGTTGAAATCGACTCCGTTCATCTCTATCAGGATATCTTAAAAAAGTTGGCTCACTTATTTTAAGAAAAGCGCTCGCTTAAGGGCGCTTTTTTTTGCATTAAATGTTAAAATATTCCTGTTGAGGGGGGTAACGATGACAATAAGTATAGAAATTGAAAAAGAGATTACGAGTAAACTTAATGGTGCTACTAGTACTGCTGAAAGAGTTGCGCGTTTGTTCTCATGGATTTGCAACGAGTTTCAGTGGATTGAAACAGATTATGTAGACCGGAGCTTTGAAGAGATTATGCAGCGAAAGGCAGGTAACTGCGCCGAGCAAGCGAAAGTGGTAGAAACGTTACTATCTTACATAGGTATTAAAACAAGGTGGGTACTTGAGATAAACGCCCAACCGGACTACATAGAAAGACAACAGTTTGCTGAGCAACTTGTTGCCGAGCAGGGAAACTTCTATTCCATCTTCGGTTTAAATCATAACGACCACCGTTGGATTGAATACTATGATGCGGATCAGAGGGACTGGTGTCCACTAGATACGTCGTTTGCTATTTTAGGGATTGAATCGTTTATGGAAAAGAGGCTGAGCTTTCATCATCAGTCCATACCGTCTACAGAAGGAATTATTCCGTTTTGCTTGTTTGCTTTGGATGCCAACCATCAGCCGTTAGAAGAACGATCAAGCGATTATCTCATAAAGAAATTTCTGTGTTCTTTTCGGAAAAATTCAAGTTCGACAGTGCTTTTGGAAGAGTGGGAAGCTTTAATTAGCGAACTAACGTCACTTGGTGTCAAGACGTACAAACAGGAGGTTAACTTTCATCTTCACCAAGATCGGGTGAAGAGGTTTGTACAAGTATATGAGGAAATCAAACAGCTTCAGGTTGCTCAAAAAGTGGAGACGATTCAAAAGTAGGTCGTTCGGTTCACATGGTGCGAGATAGACGATCATGAAGCATCTATTTTCTAAAAAACGACGGATGAATCAGCGAATTACGGCAGGTAATTCGCTTTTTTCTTTGCTATTTTCTCAATACAGCATAGCAATATAGGGTGATACACTTTAACTATACGCACGGAAGATATGAGGGAATAAGCTTATGAACAAAAAAGCGCAAATGACGATTGGTTGTGTTCTGCTTGTCATTGCTGTTGGAGCGTCGGCGCTTGCTATTTCTTATCTCTATCATCCTATCTTATATGTAATAGGGGAAAAAGTGGTGCGCACCAACGATTGGCAACATATCAAGCACTTATACATAACCAATGATCAAGAGGAAGAAAAGATGCTAGAGATGAGGAGTTTAGAGGATCTCGTCGTAACAAAAGGAAAAGAGATGAACATCAAAGCCAACCCGCGAGAAATTCAAACGCAGCTAGAGCAATTAGGGAAAACAAAAGCTGAGCGAGCAAAAGCCTTGAGCGCTTTGAACATGTCGGAGGAAGAAAGCGTTCAAAGTATTCGTCGTTCGACCATAGGTTTTAAAGTGAAAAAAGCCATTACTGGGAACGTCAAGGTGTCAGAGCAGGAAATGCAGCAGTTTTATACTCATCATCAGCAGGCATTTGTCGTACCTATGTTTCGAACAGTTACGTATATTCAGTCCGATCATCCATTGCCGGATGTAAATGAAAACACGATGAAGTCTTTGAACCCTTCTTCTCGTATGAAGGTGGTTCGACAAGAGCTTGTTTCATTTGAGCAAATGAAAGGTGAAGTGGGGGAAACGATTGCACGTAACATGTTTCGTGCTCCGCTTCATGAACTCCAGGGACCTATTAAAGAAGGTCCACTGTATTATTGGATACTAGTTGAAAATGAAACACAAGAAGAAGTGCAAGCTTATCCACAGGTAAAGAAAAAAATTTATTCCACGCTCTTAATGGAAAAACAAAATCAATATTTTCAACGCTGGTTAGAGAAGCAAAAAGAAGTACAGGACTACCAGATTTATCCTGAACATCTTGCTGCGACAAAGTGGAACGGATTCTGGGAGGACTTTTTTATTAATATACGCTTACTCGTTAAATAAGAAGAGGGGGAACGAGAATGAAAAAAAGATATGTCAGCACCGCTTTACTTTCGATGAGCCTATTGTTTAGCACACCTGCTTTTGCAGCAAAAGGAGAAGTAGCGGATGAAGCAAACTGGGACGTGGCTCCTGCACCTTCTAACTATAATCCAGCGTTAAAAGAAAAGTTAGATAAGCAAGGAAAAACAAATGGTGCTCCAACTCTTGCGTCAAATCCTGTAATAGTCATTGACCCGGGTCATGGTGGAAGTGATTCCGGAGCGGTTGGCAACGGGCTTCAAGAGAAAAACCTTACGCTTGATATTGCGACTCGTGCTAAAAATTATGTCGTGGCTAACTACCCTGCCACTGTTTATATGACAAGGAGCTCAGATGCCACCGTATCATTAGAAGATCGCGCATCTTATGCAAATAGCGTAGGAGCGAGTTTTTTTGTTTCAATGCATATTAACAGTGCGACGGCAACAAGTGCGAATGGACTTGAAACGTATAATTATTACGGCAGCATAAACGGAGCGCAGCTGGCAACGAGTGCGTATAACAAGCTGAAAACGTCTTATTCGTCGCTTCGAGGTGTTAAGGAAGCAGGTTTTTACGTTCTTAAGTATACGAACATGCCTGCAATGCTAGGGGAAACAGGCTTTATCTCAAACAGCACGGACGCTGCTAATCTCGGAAGTGCATCATTCCGTCAAAACCTTGCCACCCAGTATGCGCAGGGAATGCACGAATATTGGTGGGGATTTTAATGAAAAAAGGTGACGTCCAAAACGGAGCGTCACCTTTTTTGTTAGAAAAACGTTAAACCGATGCCGAAGATTATACCTGACACAAGAAGAGTCGTGACACAGTAGCCCATAATATCACGTGCTCCTAAGCCTGCAATGGCTAAAGCAGGTAGCGCCCAAAATGGCTGTGCCATGTTCATCCATGCTTCGCCGTAGGCAATGGCCATTGCTGCTACGCCGGGATCGACGTGTAGTTTCGCAGCTGCCTCCATAATAAACGGGCCTTGAACGACCCAGTGTCCTCCACCTGAAGGAACGAAAAAGTTGATCACACCGGAGCTAAGAAACGCAAAAAACGGGAATGTAAATGGATTTGAAACGGATATAAAGGCATTCGTCAGCATTCCTCCAAGTCCAGAGAGCTCCATCATTCCTTGAATACCGGCATAGAACGGAAATTGAATCATAATACCTGCCGTACCTTTAGCCGCATTTGCGACAGCATTCATGTACGAGAGAGGCGTTCGATGAAGAAGAAGACCGGTTGTGAAGAACAACAGGTTGACGGTGTTAATATCAACTTTCGCACCGTTTTGTACGAAGTAATACACTAAGTAAGAATAGCCTAAAAGGGCAATGAGGATACTTAAAACCTGGCTATTTTCCATACGAACAGCAAACGTTTTTTTCTCCGTGGACTGTTTCATTGCTAAAGCTGTAGAAGCCGTTTCTTCTTCTGCTAGAAGGCGTGGGTCAATTTCAACCACGTCTTTTCCAGTCGGCATCATCAGTCTAGTCATAATAGGCAATACAATTAAAAGACCTAGTGTAATAAATAAATTATAGCCGGTGAAAATAGTTTGCGAGAGTGGGATAATGCCTGTCATTTTCTCTAACGGATTCCCAGGGGTAGCAGCAACGAGAGGGACAGATCCAGAAAGACCGCCGTGCCATGTTAAAAATCCAATGTATGCACAAGCAATTAAGAAGCGATAATCAGATCCAGGTACGCGCTTTGCAACTTCACGTGCAAACAGAGCGCCAACGATTAGACCAAAGCCCCAGTTAATAAAACAAGCAATCCCAGATCCGAGTGTAACCAATAGTACCCCTTGGGCAGGAGTATTTGCCAAATTTGCTAGCTTAACGAGCCATTTTTTCACAAGAGGAGAACTTGCTAGTGCGTGACCCGTTACGAGTACTAAGCTCATTTGCATGGCGAAAGCAAGTAAATTCCAAAAGCCGCTTCCCCAAAATTCAACCATCTCAATCGGACCATGGGACGTAAAGATGATTCCAGTTGCAAATAAAATAAGCGTGAGAATGAGCGCGAAGACGAATGGATCTGGTAAAAAACGTTGAACAATTGCTGTAAAGAAGTTGGATAACGCTTTCATTTTGAACCTCCTAAAGGAATTGTATTATGTAGAAGAAGGTCTTGATGCGTTAATGCGCTAATAATATACAAAATTATACAAAAAAATCCCCTAGATGAATAGGGGAAAAGGTCGGATTGTCGATTCATACACTTCCTTTACGATCTGTGCTTTTCGATATAGGTGTCGATTTCATCTTCGGGTACTTCGCCTTCGATTCCTAGGTAGAAATGGCGGACGGGTTTTAAATCCTGATCAAGTTCATACACAAGTGGAATGCCTGTTGGAATATTTAGGTTCGCAATGCCGTCTGGTGAAATGTGATCGAGATATTGCATTAGGCCTCGCAACGTATTACCGTGAGCGGAAATTAATACTTTTTTCCCTTCTTTAATGCTCGGAGCAATGGTTTCATGCCAATATTTTAGCATTCGTGCTTCGGTATCTTTTAAGTTTTCAGTGAGTGGATACTGTCCGTCCTGTAATTCTCCATAACGTGGGTCATCCGCTTCATAGCGATCATCGCTTTTTTCTAATGGAGGCGGCTTAACATCCATGGATCTTCTCCATGCATGAACTTGCTCTTCCCCGTACTTTTTGGCGGTTTCCTCTTTGTTAAGACCTTGCAATGCCCCGTAATGTCGCTCGTTCAATCGCCACGATTTATAGACGGGAATCCATTCCAAGTTCATTTCATGCAGCACAATCCAAAGTGTGCGAATCGATCGCTTTAGAACAGAGGTATAAGCTAGATTGAACTGATAGCCATGTTTACGCAAAATTTTCCCTGCTTCGCGCGCCTCCTGAAGGCCACTTTCTGATAAATCAACGTCTGTCCACCCCGTAAATTTATTTTCTAAATTCCAAACGCTTTTTCCGTGTCGAATCAATACTAAAGTATACATCGCTTCGCCCTCGCATTTTTTCTATTTTTTGATACTATTCCCCGATTGGGTATCTTTCTATCATCGTGTACAAGGATTTTTAAAACCGAGATGTGAGGGAAGCTACCAAACAACGTATAAATAGTGACATTATGGCTACAAAAGGGAAGGAAACGACGAAAAAGATTTTACATTATGTCCGATGGAGAAAGGAGTCCAGTACGCTATAATGAATCAAGCTTATAAGAAATGCGCGCTCAATAAAGTCAGAAAATTCACAAAAATAGGAGGGGGATTTACGACAATCTATGCCAATTTTGGGTCAAGAGATGGACGAAAAGAGGAGGTTTGTAATGAAAACACAGGTGGAGAAACAGGGAATAGTGACGTTAACAGACGAGGTTGCGGCAGAGCTCAGTACAAGTTCACTGTGGAATGAAGACTTGCGTCCTACTACTTTTGCTGAACATTCATGGAAGGGAATTAATTTTGCGACGCTGTGGATTGGGATGTGCTTATGTATTCCGGCTTATACGATGGCAAGTGGAATGATTACGCTTGGAATGAATTGGTGGCAGGCCATTGGCACCATCTTTATAGGAAACGTTATTGTACTTGTTCCTATTTTGTTGAATTCCCACGCTGGAACAAAATTTGGCATTCCTTACCCCGTTTTTGCGCGTCTTTGGTTTGGGGATAAGGGTGCCCACATTCCCGCGATGGCAAGAGCAATTGTCGCAGCTGGATGGTTTGGAATTAACACATGGATTGGAACAGGTGCCATCGATACACTGTTGGCGGCTTCTTTTTCTGGATGGGCTAACTTACCTGGACATACAGCTATCATCTTTGCTTTATTTTGGCTCTTAAATGTAGGTGTGGCATACAAGGGACCGCAGGCTATTAAAGTATTAGGTGCCATTTCAGCACCGGTAGTCGGAATATCAGCAATTATTTTACTTATATGGGCGTTTACTCGATCCGGTGGCTGGGGACCAATTTTAGAAACACCATCTAAATTTGAAACAACGGGCGCCTTTTTAAAAGTGTTCTTTCCTGCATTGACAGGAGTTATTGCTTTTTGGGCGACCCTTGCCCTTAATATCCCTGATTTTTGTCGCTATGCCAAAAATCAAAAATCACAAATGGTGGCACAAACGCTGTCTCTTCCGCTGACAATGAGTATTTTTTCATTCATTGGAATTGCGGTATCATCAGCAACCATCGTTATTTTTGGGGAAGCACTCTGGGATCCTGTTCAGCTCATTGCGAAGTTCCCGCCGTTTGTTATTTTCTTAGGAACTCTTGTGATCGTACTTTCCTCCCTCACGATCAATGTCGGGGCCAATGTGGTAGCACCAGCTCGTGCCATTGAGAACTTAAATCCAAGACGAATTACGTTTGCAATGGGCGCATTAATTACGGGACTTTTTGCGATCCTGCTACAGCCTTGGTACATTATGTCCAACTTCGGCAACTATATATTTGGGTGGTTAGGAACGTATGGCGCGCTGCTAGGACCAATTGATGGAATCGCGATTGCCGATTATTGGCTTGTCCGGAAACGACAAATGTCGCTCAAAGAGTTGTACGATCCGAATGGGCGCTACAGCTATTCAAGTGGCTACAATAAAAATGGTATTTATGCCTTAATCATTGGTGTGCTTATTCCCGCTTTAGGTCTCGTTGTTGCACCTCTATATTTTCTTTGGGAAAATGCATGGACCGTTGGGTTGTTCATTTCAATCATTGTCTATACGTATTTAATGCGAGAAGATAAAAGCGTGTTAAAAGCAGGGGAGTATGAGCAAATTACTTCTGTAGACATTGCGGTACCACCGAGCGCTGATCAGTCGTCTCAATCAGGAATTTCTCAATAACGGGAAAAAAGATCGCCCTTCTCTAGTAGAAAGGCGATCTTTTTATTGCAACACGCTACTTATTTCTTTTCAAGGCTATTCTTTTCATCTTTTTGATGACCACTTGGGAAGCGGCTGAACACCCATCGCAGAATTAGATAAATAAGAACCAATAGAATAAAGCTGACTACCAATGACTGATCTTTTAAAAAGGGAAAGACTAACCCGACAATAAAAATATATAAAATACCGAACGTAAGACTTCGTGACATATTTTCTCTCCTTCAATAAAGCGACGTTCAAGTTAAACAACTTTGTCTAGTATAACACGTCAAAAGAGGAAGTTTAAAAGGAGGAGACTCAAATTCATTACAATTTCTTGAACAACGCCCCCGTTAAACACCCCGCAAATCATTGAAAAAAGCGGCCTTTTCTCGTATTGAAGCTGTTCTCTTAAAATACTGAAAAAAAACCACGTAAATATCAAAGAATGTCAAAGAAGCATTGCTTTTGAAAAATAGTTATGGTAGTATCAAGATGTACTTATTAAAGACATTATATCGGTAGTTAGTATTCGCATGTTATGAGGGGTTATATTTCCAATGACATGTAATCCGTGATAGCATGCGAATCTTTCTTTAATGCTTTATAGTAGTAAGTATAAATTTTAATGTATATTTTTCGGAGGTAGAAACATGAACACAGGTACAGTAAAATGGTTTAACGCAGAAAAAGGTTTTGGATTCATCGAAGTTGAAGGTGGAGAAGACGTATTCGTACATTTCTCAGCTATCACTGGCGAAGGTTTCAAAACTCTTGAAGAAGGTCAAAAAGTAAGCTTTGACATCACTCAAGGTAACCGTGGCGACCAAGCTGCTAACGTAGTAAAACTTTAATTTGATATTTAAAAAGGCTACTAACCAAATGGTTAGTAGCCTTTTTTTATTGTTTAATATTGAAACATGTGCAGTGATAATGGAGGTAAGGTTACATACTAGAGGCGGATTTTTGTGCTCAATAGTTCTGTAGCTTGATGTTGAGACATCCCTTTTACAAGACCTAATTCACTTATCAATACTTTTCGGGCATTTTCAAGCATATGTTTTTCACTAGAGTTTAACGCTTTGGATTTATGAAGGTGAGAGAGGTCGCGAACTACTTCAGCGCAAGACTGCATATCGCCTGTTTTCATTTTTTCCAAATTTGTTTGGTAGCGTTGTTTCCATGAAGGTACTGTAACGCAATCGGCATCATCAAAAATCGCCATTACTTGGTCAAGTCGTTGAATATCGACAACGGAACGAATTCCGGCAGTTTCAATCTTCTTTTTTGGAATCATGACCTGCATGTCATTCACAGGCATTCGGATAATATAATATTGCTGTATTTCACCTAATATTTCACGGTCTTCGATTGCTTCAATCGTCCCAGCGCCATGCATGGGGTAAAAAATATGATCACCAATTTGAAACAAATAAGCCACCTCCAATTAATCTATACTTAACCATATCATAAAAAATAAATAATATCAAAATTAATTATAATAACATTTTATATCTTTGAAAGTCAACAGATAGAAGGTGTTAGAAAGCAATTCAAAATTAAAATGTAAATATTCTGAATATTATTTGTGTATTTTTGATAAACATTGTATGATAAGGGTGTAGTACATACCAACCGGTTAGTTAGTTTGGAGGAGTGATAAAATGAGTTTTTCGTATTCACAAAAGGTCATTCAGCTACAGGAAAAGTTAACTGTTTTTATGGAAGAGCATGTGTATCCAAATGAAGCTCGTATTGAGGAATCGTTAAATGAACAATCGACAAGATGGTCCATACCGCCTCTTATGGAAGAGCTAAAAGAAAAGGCAAAACAACAGGGATTATGGAATTTGTTTTTACCTCATAGTGAACTTGGAGCAGGATTAACAAATTTAGAATATGCGCCTTTATGCGAAATTATGGGACGATCAATGATTGCTCCTGAAATATTTAACTGCAATGCGCCTGACACGGGTAATATGGAGGTTCTTGAAAGATACGGGACCCCGCAACAAAAAGAAAAATGGTTAATGCCACTTCTGCGCGGAGAAATACGCTCCTGTTTTTCTATGACCGAGCCAGATGTTGCTTCAAGTGATGCGACGAATATTCAGGCAAGTATTGTTCGAGATGGTGATGAATACGTCATTAATGGCCGGAAATGGTGGTCATCTGGAGCAGGAGATCCCCGATGTAAAATTGCGATTGTGATGGGGAAAACAGATTCTTCAGCGCCTCGCCATGAGCAGCAGGCAATGATTCTCGTTCCGCTTGATACACAAGGAGTGACAATCGAGCGAATGCTTCCTGTTTTTGGTTATGATCATGCGCCTCATGGTCATGCAGAAATTACGTATGATAATGTTCGTGTACCGGCGTCAAATATCATTTGGGATGAAGGCAAAGGATTCGCAATTGCGCAGGGACGTCTAGGGCCAGGGCGCATTCACCACTGTATGAGACTCATTGGATCCGCAGAACGTGCGCTTGAAGAATTATGTAAGCGTGTACAAAAGAGGGTTGCGTTCGGGAAACCACTATCCAAACAGGGTGTTGTACTCGAATGGATTGCGGACTCACGCATTGAAATTGAACAAGCAAGATTATTAACCTTAAAGGCTGCTGCCATGATGGATACAGTAGGAAATAAAGAAGCGAAAGCAGAAATTGCCATGATTAAAGTCGTAGCACCGAACATGGCGCTTCGTGTATTAGACCGCGTCATTCAAGCATTTGGTGCTGCTGGTATGAGTGAAGATGTACCGTTCGCTGCTCATTGGGCGAATGCGCGTACCCTTCGTCTTGCAGATGGACCTGATGAAGTTCATCGCGCTCAAATTGCACGATTAGAATTAAAAAAACACGATGTACAACTACAGCGTGTCTGAATGGAGGAATAAGAGATGCACGTGCAGACCTTATTTGATTTAAAGGGAAAAACGGCCGTTGTTACAGGTGGAGGTCGTGGAATTGGGGCTCAAATGGCTCAGGCACTGGCAGAGGCCGGTGCAAACGTAGTCGTGTGTTCACGAAACATAGAAGCCTGTCAGCAAGTAGCAGAAGAGCTAGGAAAAATGGGTGTAGAGACTATGGCAATCCGCTGTGACGTTTCAAATCCAGACGAAGTAAACGAAGCCGTCGCAGAAATTGTCGCTAAATTTGGTACCATTGATATATTGGTAAACAATAGCGGTGCTACGTGGGGAGCTCCTGTAGCGGACATGCCACTCCAAGCATGGGAGAAAGTCATGAGCGTAAACGTAACGGGAACCTTTTTGATGAGTCAAGCGGTAGGAAAGCATATGCTAAAGCAAAAGTCAGGGAAAATTATTAATATTGCTTCTATTGCAGGCCTTTCGGGAACAGATCCGCGCTATATGGATACGATTGCTTACAATACGAGCAAAGGAGCTGTTATTACCTTTACGAAAGATTTAGCGGTTAAATGGGGGGAAGCAAACATTCAAGTGAATGCAATTGCGCCAGGATTTTTCCCAACGAAAATGTCTCATGTCATTATGGAACATGGAAAAGACTATTTCCTTAATATGACGCCACTTAAGCGTTTTGGTGGAGACGATGATTTAAAAGGTGCAGCGGTCTTTCTTGCTTCAAAGGCTTCTGATTTTATCACGGGTCATACGCTTGTAGTGGACGGAGGGACTCATGCGCTTTAAGTGCTCTTTCAATTAATAGTCATATGATATACTAGTAGACAAATGACTAGATGAGTGAGGCTATCAGAATGAAAGACAGAATTTTCGAAAAGAGTATTATGTTATTTGGAGAGAAAGGTTTTAAAGAAACGTCTATTCAAGACATTGTAGACGCCCTAGAAGTAACAAAAGGAACGTTTTATTACTATTTCACAAGTAAAGAAGAAGTGCTGATGGAAATTCATCTTCACTATATTAATAAATTGTTAGAGAAGCAGAAGGACATTTTGCAAGATTCATCGAAACAATGGAAAACAAAGCTTTATGATCTCGTGTATATCACGATTCAAGGCATTGAAAGAGAAGGCTTAAGTGCCAAAGTGTTTTTTCGCGAAATGAAGCACCTTAAGGACGAAAATCTGGAGAAAATTGTTCAAAAGCGGGACGAGTTTCGACTTCATTTTCAAACAGTTCTTGAAGAAGGCGTAAGGGCAGGCGAGTTCAAACAGGATCTTGACGTATCCGTCACAACGCTAGCCATTCTCGGAATGACCAACTGGAGCTATTTTTGGTTTGAACCAGGAGGTCGCTTAAATGAAGAGGGGGTTTCGACAGTCTTTCTAAAGCTCATATTAGAAGGAATTGAGAGTAGCGTTCCTTCATAAAGAAGGAATGCGTGACTTTCACATACTAACTGGTTAGTTAAACGAAGGGATGGGAGACAATGAGTACAATTGAACGTATTGGTGTAGTAGGAGCAGGACAAATGGGGCATCAAATTGGGATGCTTTGCGCACTTGGTGGCTATGAAACGATTATTCAAGATGTAAATGAAAGCGCTTTAGAAAAAGCGGAGGCAAGCTTGCAAACCATTATGAACAAATGGGTATTAAAAAACAAGTTATCTGAAGATGAAAAAGCAGCTGCGTTTTCCCGCCTTTCATTTCAGACGAGCCTTGAAAAAGCCGTGAAGCAAGCTGACTTTGTGATTGAAGCAGTGGTGGAGAAGCTAGATGTGAAGAGGGAAGTGTTCCAAAAGCTTGATGAGCTAGCGCCTTCGCATGCTATTCTCGCCTCAAATAGCTCAACGATTGTGAACTCCCTTATTGCAGAGGCTACGACACGCCCTGATAAAGTGGTAAATATGCATTTCTTTTTCCCCCCACTGGTCATGGATTGCGTAGAAGTCGTAAAAAGCGAACAAACGTCTGATGAAACGGCTGCAAAAACAATGGAAGTGTCGAAAAACATTAATCGCACAGCGGTGTTATTACAAAAAGAAATATCTGGATTCATTGCCAACCGTATTTTAGGTGCTTTGCAACGTGAAGCCGTGTATTTATATGAAAATGGCTATGCGAGCTTTGAGGATATTGATACGATCTGCCGAAAAGCGCTAAATCACCCGATTGGACCGTTTGAGCTAATGGATTTATCTGGAATCGATGTAGGCTATTTCGTTATGCAACAGCGTTATGCTGAAACAAACGATCCGTTAGACAAGCCGGCTGCGTGTATTGAAGAAAAAGTAAAAGCAGGTGAACTTGGCCGAAAAACAGGAAAAGGCTGGTACGAGTATAAAAAAGAAGGAGTGAAAAACTAGTGCGCTTATTAGTGAAAGTAGAAGTTGAAAATCGTTTAGGAATTGTTACGATTCAGAATCCACCGTTAAACGTTATGAGTAAGCAAGTAATTGAGGAGTTAGATCAGGCGTTTCAAGAACTTGAGACAAATGAAGAAGTGGTAGCAGTATTATTAACCGGGCAAGGACAAAAAGCGTTCGTCGCAGGAGCAGATATTAAGGAATTTCCACAATTAATGGGTCATCCGCATGCACGGGCTTCATTTGAAGAAACGCACGCGGTGTTGAATCGAATTGATGACTTTCGTAAGCCAACGATCGTTGCGCTAAATGGAATGGCATTTGGCGGCGGACTAGAACTTGCTTTGACATGTGATATGCGTATTGCAGAAGAGCACGCCCTGCTTTGCGTTCCTGAAGTGAAGCTAGGACTGTTTCCGGGAGCGGGTGGAACACAGCGTCTCCCTCGTGTGGTTGGAGAGGCAAAGGCGAAGGAAATGATGTATACGGGTGAGCCAATTACGGCAGAGGAAGCGCTAAGAGTAGGGTTGGTCAACTACGTGGTAGGAACAGGTGAAGCAGTCGGCAAAGCAAAAGCATTGGCGAGTAAAATTACGCGTCATTCCCTACAGTCTCTATCACGTATCAAAAAAGCTGTAGACGATGGACTTGGCGTACCTTTGAAGGAAGGATTACAGCGTGAAGTGGAACTGTTTGAAGAAGTGTTTCAAACAGATGATATTAAAGAAGGCGTATCAGCATTTATTGAAAAGCGTCAACCGGTGTTCTCTCACAAATAAGGAGGGTATGTATGAAGCATCTCACGTCCATTACGACTAGATTGCAAGAAACAGATGCGCTAGGTCATATCAATAATATTAGCTATTTCATTTACTTTGAGGAAGCACGCATTGATTTTTTTAAAACCCTTGGCTTTGCAGATTCTGCTTCAAATTGGCACTATATCTTGGCTTCAACACAGTGTAATTTTCGAGGTCAGACGTACTTTGATGAAAAAATTACGATAGAAACGACGGTCAAAAATATTGGAAATACGAGCATGAATCTTCACCACGTCATTCGAAGGGAAGAGACGGGTGAGGTGCTTGCCGATGGACAGGCGATTGTCGTGTATTTTAATTTTATTCATCAAAAAAGTGAACGTATTCCAGAAGGGTTAAGACAAATGCTTGCTCGCTATGATTATGAGGACGAACCGTTAGAAAAGGGTGTGTAAGAATGGCGCAGATTATCCCTGTACGAAAAGGTGAGGAATTAGATACGAAAAAGTTAGAACAATTTTTGCATGAACATTTATCTCTTCCTTCTTCTGGGCCCCTAGTGATTGAGCAATTCGGAACAGGGGCTTCGAATTTAACGTACACGTTGAAAATAGGAGAGTGGGAAGCTGTTCTTCGCCGCCCTCCACTAGGTCCTGTTGCACCTAAGGCTCATGATATGGAGAGAGAATACCGAATTCTACATTCTCTTCACTCACTTTTTCCATACGTTCCAAAGCCATATATATTCTCAGATAATGCTTCGGTTGTAGGAGCGCCATTTTTTATCATGGAACGTAAGTATGGCGTAACGCTTGATACCGAATTTCCCGCTACCGTTGAGGAGAGCATTCGTATTAATCAACACGTATCTGAATTAATGGTGGATACGCTTGTTTCCTTACATGAAGTGGATTATAAAAAAACAGAGCTTGTGAATATAAGCAAACCAGACGGCTTTATGGAAAGACAGGTTCACGGTTGGATTCAGCGCTACGAGCGATCAAAAACCGATGAGATTAACGAGGTAGATATGCTCGTAAAATGGCTTTCATCACGCATTCCTGCCAACAGCGAGGCGACCGTTATTCACTATGATTACAAGTTAAATAACGTGCTGTTTACACCAGATCTAAACGAAATGACGGGCGTCTTTGATTGGGAGATGGCGACCGTTGGAGATCCGCTTGCAGACTTAGGCGTGGTACTTGGCTATTGGATGGAGGACAGTGACCCACCGATGCTCAAAAAAGGGTTCGGTAAACCGCCTGTAACGGTAAGAGACGGTTTTTACTCACGAAGTGAATTTATTGAACGCTATGCAAAGAAAAGCAACCGGGACGTGTCAAATATTGCCTACTATGAAACGTTTGCTTACTTTAAGCTTGCGGTCATTTGTCAGCAAATCTATTACCGCTATAAAAAAGGGCAGACAAATGACAAGCGGTTTGAGCACTTTGGAACCTTTGTCCGCACATTAATTGGACATGCGTTAGAAACGAGTATACGAAAATGAGGAAACATCTATGAAAATACACGTGCTATTAAAAAAAGAAGAAATTAACCCGATTATGACGGAAGGAAAAGTGGTGGTGGTGCTAGATATATTACTAGCAACCTCCACCATTACAGCAGCGTTAGCGGAGGGAGCAACGTATGTTATTCCTGTTCTCAATGAGCGAGAGGCGAAAGAAACATTTGTGTCTTATCCAAATGCTCTATTAGTAGGGGAATACGAAGGAAAGACGATTGAAGGCTTTCTAGACCCAAACCCAACCCTATTAAAAAAGAAGGTAAGCGGAAACGGAATTATTTTATCTACGACAAATGGGACGGTAGCCGTTCGAAAAAGTCGCCATGCCAAATGTGTGTACGTGGCGTCTCTGCTAAATGGAGAAGAAGTAGCGAAAAAAATCGCCATGCTCCATTCAGAGGATACAATTCTTGTTGTATGTTCAGGATCTTCTGATCATTTTTGCTTGGAGGATTTTTTAGGGGCTGGTTACATAGTGAAATCACTAAACATGTTGTGTGAAAGCGCCGAACTAACAGATGCTGCTCTTGCTTCATTACTATTTTATGAAGAAATGAAGGAACAAAAGGAAACCATTTTATCTCGCTCAAGAGTTGGACAGATGCTAATGAATTATGGCTTTGAAGAGGAAATTCATGAAATTGCTGAACTTAATAAGTACCCCATCGTGCCGATATTCGATGGTGAAAAAATTATTGCGGCAAAGGAGAGAATGAAATGAAGACGAAGTCAAATGTAGCAGGTGGTCATTTTTTATATGCAGGAACAGAATCCACAGATATTTTTACCCCAGAAGATTTTACGGATGAGCACAAAATGATTGCTCAAACGGCCAAACAATTTATTGAAAAAGAAGTAGATCCTCATAAAAAGCAGATTGAAGCACAAAATATTGATCTTATTGTATCGCTGCTACGAAAGGGAGGAGACCTTGGTCTTTTGGCACACAGCATACCAGAAGAATACGGAGGTCTTGGCTTAGACAAGATTAGTAAGGGTCTCGTCGGTGAAGTAATTGGCCGTACGAGCGGATATGGTGTTGCTCACTCCAATCATACATGCATTGCCACATTGCCTATTACCTACTTTGGAACCCCTGAACAAAAGAAAACCTACTTACCAAAGCTTGCAAGCGGCGAATATCTAGGTGCTTATTGCCTCACGGAGCCTAGTGCAGGATCAGATGCGCTAGCAGCCAAAACAACCGCTGTTTTAAATGAAGAAGGAACTCACTATGTATTAAATGGAACGAAAATTTATATTACGAATGCGGTATTTTCAGATACGTTCATCGTGTATGGAAAAGTAGACGGAAAACACTTTACCGCATTTATCGTAGAGAAAAATTTCCCGGGACTATCGCTCGGTCCAGAAGAAAAGAAAATGGGGATTAAAGGATCGTCGACACGCTCTGTCATTCTAGAAGACTGTCTCGTTCCGGTCGAGAACGTGCTTGGGGAAATTGGAAAGGGACATCATATTGCGCTGAATGTGCTGAACTTAGGACGCTTTAATCTAGGGTCGGCCTGCATGGGGGCATCCAAGTATGCGTTAGAAACAGCTCTCAAATTTACGACAGAACGTCAGCAGTTTGGTCAATCGATTGCAGACTTTGCGGCTACGAAGGAAAAGGTAGCGAAAATGGCGACGCGTATTTATGCGGCGGAATCACTGCAATATCGCACAGCTGGTTTACTAGAAGGTGTGCTTGGTGATTTATATACGTCTGATGACCAAAAGCAAGTTGCCAAGGCGCTCAGTGAATACGCGATTGAATGCTCTGTGTGTAAAGTATATGGATCTGAAACGCTCGATTATGTAGTAGATGAAGCACTTCAACTACATGGCGGGGCAGGATTTATAAATGAGTATCCAGTTGAACAAATGTACCGGGATTCGCGTATTAACCGTATCTTTGAAGGAACGAATGAAATTAATCGTCTTTTACTTCCAACACATCTCTTCCGAAAAGTTCAAAAAGGTGAACTTCAGTTAGAGAGTGTCATTCAAGAAGCATTTAATCATTTGCGAGAAGAAGCAGCGAATGACTTAGAAATGCCAATGAAAGACAAGGTCGCACTACTGCGAGACGTCTTTTTAATTTGTGCAGGGTTAGCTCATCAAACACTTGGAGAGCGTCTTGTACAAGAGCAGGAAGTATTAATGAATCTATCAAATATGGCCATTGCGCTTTATGCAACTGAATCGGCTTGGTTACGCACAGAGAAGGCGCCTTCTTCTGAGCTCAAAACCTATTTAGCAACTGCCCTTATGGAACAAACGATAGTAGAGGTAGATGGGTTATCAAGACGTCTTGTAAATGATTTAGCGAAAGGAAAGGATAAGAAAGAGTTACTCCGTCTTTTCCGTGAAACGATTGGTAAAGTAGAGCTTCAAGATATGATTACGGTAAATCGTAACATTGCTGCGGCTCAATACGAAGCGAACCACTACACGTGCTAAGGAGGAAGAAACATGCGCTTTGAAAACAAAGTAACGGTCATTACGGGTGCAGGTAGTGGAATTGGCCGAGCCACAGCGGTTGAGTTAGGAAAGCAGGGAGCGAAAGTTGTGTTAGTCGGGCGTACAAAGGAAAAATTAGAGGAAACAGCGGCCCTTCTAGAAGGGAATGGAGACGTTTTTCCGGCTGATGTTACGTCAGAGTCGGATGTAGAAAATCTCGCTTCTTATGTGAAAGAAACGTACGGAAAGTTAGATATTCTGATTAATAATGCTGGAGGATCAGCGCAAGGTAAAATTTTGAACCTATCAAGCAGTGAGTGGGACTATGTGCAAGATATTAATTTAAAAAGCGTGTTTCTCGTCTCCAAGATACTTGGAAATGTAATGGCAGATCGAGAAAGAGCAGAGAACGACCGAGCAATTGTGAACGTCTCCTCCTTATCGGGTCACAAAGCGGGAGCTCACATCCCACACTATAGTGCGGCAAAGGCAGCGGTCATGAATTTTACACGAGCACTCGCCTTTGAACTGGCACCGTATAAAATTCGCGTGAATTCTGTTTCGCCTGGCTTTGTGGAAACGCCGCTTACAGAAGACGGCCTGCAAAACGAACGCTTTAAATCATCGATTGAACGAAATACGGCTTTACAGCGCGTTGGAAAGCCTGAGGAAATTGCAAAAGTGATCGCTTTTGCAGCATCCACAGATGCTTCCTATATGACAGGAACTGATTTATTAGTAGATGGTGGTTGGTTAATTGTTTAAGTCCAATTTTTAAAAGGAGTGTTTCCTATATGGTAAACCATTTTGCGTATTGGCCAAAACGACTTTCAACATCGCTTAGTATTCCTGAGACAACATTGTATGATAATTTAGTAGTCGCTGCAAAGCGTTATCCACACAACGAAGCCATCTACTATTATGGTGCTTCTTATACGTATCAGCAGCTTCTTGAGGAAGTTGACAAAGTAGCGGGGTTTCTTCAACATACGTTACACGTAAAAAAAGGGGACCGTGTTCTCCTTTATATGCAAAACTCTCCTCAATTCGTCATTAGCTATTTTGCTATTTTACGAGCAAATGCGGTCGTAGTGCCGATTAATACGATGAATACGACAGAAGAGCTCGCGTTTTACATGACGGACTGCAGCATGAAGCATGCGATTGTCGGACAAGAGCTCTGGCCAAGAGTGAAACCGCTCCTGCATTCACATCTTGATGCGGCTATTGTGGGTGCTTATTCGCACTATTTGCCGGAGAAACCAGACTTTGAAGACCTACCGAAAGAAGTAGCGATGGCAGCTATTCCATTCAATGAAAAAGGCGTCTATACATGGGGAAATGTTCTTCAAGCAGGGTGTTTACCAAAAAAAGATGAAGGTTCACCGGATGATTTAGCCGTTCTCCCATATACATCGGGAACAACAGGTCTTCCGAAAGGATGTATGCATACACATCGCACCGTACAAGCAAACGTAATTGGAGGCTATCACTGGATTAACATTACGTCAAATTCACTGAGCCTTCAGACGTTACCGCTCTTTCATGTGACAGGGATGACGAACAGTATGCTTGTCCCGATCTATGCGGGGGCATCGATGGTCATTATGACGCGGTGGAATCGTGAATATGCAAAGCACATCATTAAAACAAATAAAGTCACGCATTGGGTGACCATTAGTACGATGCTTATTGATTTTCTTTCAAATAAGCAGTTACTAAAAGACGATTTAAGCTCGCTTGTGAATATTACAGGTGGAGGAGCTCCTTTACCTGAAGCAGTAGGTCAGAAGTTATTTCAGATGACGGGCATTCAGTTTTTAGAGGGATACGGATTATCAGAAACAATTGCGCAAACCCACCTCAATCCGCCTGATCATACGAAGTTACAGTGTTTAGGCATACCGGTATTTGATGTGGATGCTCGTGTAATTGACCCTATTTCTTTAAAAGAGCTAGGTGATAACGAGGAAGGTGAGATTATCGTACGAGGCCCTCAAGTATTTAAAGGGTACTACAACCGCCCTGATGAAACCAAATACTCGTTCATCGAGTTAGACGGAAAGTCCTTCTTTAGAACGGGGGATATTGGAAGACGCGATCATGAAGGGTATTATTTTATGGTTGACCGAGTGAAACGAATGATTAATGCGTCCGGGTTCAAGGTATGGCCGTCTGAAGTAGAAAATACGCTCTATAAACATCCCGCAATTCAGCAGGCATGTGTAATTGGCGCTCCTGATGCGCACCGCGGGGAAACTGTAAAGGCGTTTGTTATTTTGCAGGATGAAGCGAAAGGAAACGTGACAGAAGACGAAATCATCGAATGGGCGAAGAATCAAATGGCGGCGTATAAATACCCACGCATTGTTGAATTTAGGGATACGTTACCAACGACCTCAAGTGGGAAAATCCTATGGCGACAGCTACAGGAAGAAGAAACAAAAGATGAAGTGACGTATTAACATAGAAAAAACAGAGGGGGTTCCCTCTGTTTTTTTTATTATGCGTGTAAGAATTTTACACAAACTGGCTCCGGAACCGGAACGGACTGTAGAAGAGTTAATTTTCCACTTTCTACGTCACGAGAAAATAAAACCAGGTTATTTGACTCTTGGTTAGACGCCACTACGAAGTTTTCAGACGGATCTAAAACAAAATCACGTGGCCAGTTTCCTTCTGTTGACGTATGTTCAACAAAGTCAAGCTGCCCGCTCGCCTGGTTAATCCAGAATAGAGCAATGCTGTTATGACCGCGGTTTCCTGCATAAAGGTAGCGACCATCAGAAGAGATGTGAATCGCACTTCCTTGGTTGTTTTCCGTAAATCCTTCTGGCAGGGTGGAAAGGTATTGAATTTCTTCAAAGCTACCATTTTTTTCGTTATAAGCAAGGACAATAACTTCAGAGCTTAACTCTGTCATGACATATGCCCATTTTCGATTTGGATGGAAGACAAGGTGTCTTGGTCCGCTTCCTGCTTTTACTGTTAAGCTATGAACTTGCGTAAGCTTTCCATCATTTAGCTTGTACGTAAGGATTTTATCGATTCCAAGATCGACCGCTACGACAAACTTCTGATCAGGCGTAAAGCCTGCATAATGGGTATGGGCTTTTTCTTGACGCTCGGGATCAAGACCTGATCCTTCGTGTCTAACAACGGAAATCGCTTCTTCTAATGAACGATCCTGTTGATCAACGATAAAGGTTTCAACAGATCCACGATGATAATTTGTCGCGAGAACAGTTGCAAATTCCTTATCTACGCTGACATGACAGGGAGGGGGGCCTTCAAGCAAGCGATGATTTAAATACGAAAGGTCTCCTGTTTCAGGGTTTACTTCAAATGAAGCAACTCCGCCTAGGTCCCCGTCTTTTTTGACAGAATAGAGAGACTTATTGTCTTTTGTAATTGCTAAATATGTAGGGTTTTCAATTTCTGCTGCTAGAGCTGTTTGACTTAAACGTTTTTCAGCTGTATCTAGTGAAAAGGTATAAATCCCTTCACTATCACCTCTCGTATAAGTACCAACGTAGCCAATAAATGTGTTTTTTGCCATGTACAGATGCTCCTTTTTCGGGTTATATCGCTTTCATTATAGCATAATTGCATAAATCCACATAAAGGACAGACTTTCCTCACTCGTCCCTTCAGGTAATAGTTTACCTCTTTTACAACCGGGTAAACTAGATACATCATATTTAGGAGGAATACGAACATGTTCGAAGAAGTGACTGAAACCATTGCCATTCCAAGGGTTGGTGATAAGGCACCAAGCTTTGAAGCCGTAACAACCAAAGGGAAACTAATGCTCGAAGACTATCGTGGGAAGTGGCTTATTTTATTTTCGCATCCGAGTTCTTTTTCGCCCGTTTGTGCAACAGAGCTCGTTGGTTTCCAGGAGATTTATCCTCTTTTAAAAGACTATGGCGTCGAATTATTAGGCTTAAGCGTTGATAGTTTATCTGCTCATCTCGCTTGGCTTCGGGGCATTGAACAAAGCTTTAATACGAGCGTAGAATACCCGATTATCGCCGACAAAGATCAAAGCGTGGCAACGAAGTATGGAATGATTATGCCTGGTGAGAGTCACACTGAAACCACTCGTGCGGTGTTTATTCTTGATCAAGAACATGTGATCCGTTCCATCATGTATTATCCCATCAGCACAGGACGAAATATGAAAGAGTTGGTTCGTCTCGTACAAGCATTGCAAACGGCACAGATGCACGACGTCTACACGCCTGCTAATTGGGAGCCTGGTGACAAAGTATTAGTAGCCCCACCTAAAACTCAAGATGACATGGGAAGGGCGAGTGACGAAGACATTGAACAAATTGATTGGTACGTAGGGAAAAAGATACTATGACTAAGGGCAGCTTAAGGGCTGTCCTTTTTGTTCTCTTCCCCATTAATCACAGCGACTCCGAGAGCAAGATGATCCCACAAAATTTGCTCCACCTGTTCCGCTATTTTTTCAGAGCAATCAATAATTAAAATCACTTCTGTCGGTTTTGACGAGCTCCCACCTTTTGAGCCCTTAAAGAGCTTAAAGTATCCCCACTTTATTCCTAACCCGATTATAAATCCAGTAGCAGCTCCAATTAACCCCCAATAAATAGGACCCCATGCTAATTTGAACCCTATGCTCGCTCCGATTACGCTAAGAGCGGTGGCTAACCCCATTGCTAAATCGACTAAAGAAAGACCATCTGCGTAGTGAATGGTGTCGAATATCTTCCGTTCACGTTTTCGAGTGTTGAGAGGGACGGCAAAAATGTCGTATGAGTGAACGCCTCGTTCTTCAAGTGATGCAATCGCTAACTCCAAAAAGCTAGAATGCTCGAAAGTAGAAAAAATTTGCATGTGCTTACTCCTTTTTTCGTGATGTTTTAACCTTGAAAGAGGAGCATTGATAGTTCGCTCTTAAATAATGACGCTGCTCAATTTCAAACAGTTTATTATTTTCAATCGTATTCATGTACGCATCAAATGCAGCAAAGCCATAGAGTGAGGGAAAGAAAAGAAGCCATTCACCACGAATTGCGTCCGTTGAGCGCTGAATATCGCCTTGAAAAAGCAAAACAATGGCTTCTAACGCATGCGAATAATAAAAGAAGACAACAGACCATACAATGACGAAGAAAGCCGTTACGATTCGATGTACGTATAGCTGTCCCAACCCTGGGGCGAAAAGTGACCACATGAAGGCAACGAGAGGAGATCGTTTGTCTAAATAGTTAATTTCCATGGCCCCAATTTTAAAAGGTGAAAAATTATTATTCTCATGCTGAGCGAGTACATAAATGCGGTTTAAGTCTATGGTCGTACGATAACTATCCCATATAGCAAAAATGTAGACCGGAATATAAATAAGCAGCCAGCGCGTATCCAATATGTCTTTTGCTAATTGTATTTTTCCCTCAAACGAATAAATCATTGAAAAATTAATGTTGGATTGTGTATTAACGACGACCTCCCAAATAAACAGGGAAAATCCTCGGAGATATTTTGATAAAAGCAAATGCCCAAATCCAGGAAAGGCTGCTGACCACCATGCCACAACATACGGATTTCGTAGGTGAATTTGCGTAGTACCTAGCAAGCTTACATAAGCAGTTGTACGTCTAGATTTATGTTTATTATTCATAAAAACGTCCTTTAATAAAGTAAGAATCGTGTTTATTATCTTCTTCTATTCTCATTTTATTCCATTTTACTTTTGAACTTTAGAATCGGCATATAACAAGTTTAACAAGTTGTACAGTAGGAAAAAGTGATACTATGCAGGAATAAAATGGAGAGAATAAATGTAAATTGCATACATAGAAAAGGAGACGAGAAAATGGAATATCGGGTTGAACGAGATACGTTAGGTGAAATAAATGTACCAAAGGAAAAATTGTGGGGAGCACAGACACAGCGGAGCAAAGAAAATTTTCCAATCGGCCATGAAACGATGCCGCTTGAAGTAATTCAAGCCTTTGCGCTTTTGAAAAAAGGCGCTGCGATTAGCAATCAAAAGCTTCATAAGTTGTCCAATGAAAAAGCAGAAGCGATTACAGAGGCAGCAGACGAAGTATTAGAAGGAAAATGGAACGAACACTTCCCGCTTGTTGTTTGGCAAACGGGTAGTGGGACACAGTCAAATATGAATATGAATGAGGTGCTTGCTAATCGAGGGAATCAGCTTCTAGAGGAAAAGGGGAGCAGTGAACGACTTCATCCAAATGATGATGTCAACATGTCTCAAAGTTCAAATGATACGTTTCCGACTGCTCTTCATGTAGCAGGTGTTCTCGCGATTGAGAACAAACTTCTTCCGTCGATACAAGTCCTGTCAAAAACATTTGAAGAAAAGATGGATGCGTTTCACGACATTATTAAAATAGGACGTACGCACCTGCAGGATGCGACGCCTTTAACACTCGGACAGGAAGTAAGCGGCTGGCATCATATGCTGATCAAAAGCGAGAACATGATTCAAGAGAGCGTTCAGTATATGAAGGAACTAGCGATTGGCGGAACAGCCGTCGGCACAGGAATCAACGCTCATCCTCAGTTTGGTGACTTTGTTGCGGAATCGATTAGTGGGTTTACGAACAAGCCATTTACATCTGCTAGTAATAAATTTCACGCGCTCACGAGTCATGACCAAGTTGTGTACGCACATGGAGCGCTAAAAGCATTAGCTGCAGACCTCATGAAAATAGCGAACGACGTCAGATGGCTGGCGAGCGGCCCGAGAAGTGGAATTGGAGAAATTACGATTCCGGCCAATGAGCCAGGAAGTAGTATTATGCCTGGTAAGGTAAATCCAACCCAAAGTGAAGCCCTCACTATGGTAGCAGCGCAGGTTTTAGGAAATGATGTGACGATCGGGGTGGCGGCAAGCCAAGGAAACTTTGAATTGAATGTGTTTAAGCCCGTCATTATTTATAACTTCTTACAGTCCGTTCAATTATTAAGCGATGCGATGCGCTCGTTTAATGACAAATGTGCGGTTGGAATTCAGCCGAATTATGATACGATCGAGCATAATTTAAAAAACTCCCTCATGCTCGTAACGGCTCTTAATTCGCATATTGGCTATGAAAATGCGGCTAAAATCGCCAAGTTGGCGCATCAAGAAGGAACAACGTTAAAAGAGGCAACGTTAAAGCTTGGGCTTCTTTCAGAAGAAGAGTTTGACACGTATGTCGATCCACGAAAGATGATTTCGCCACAAGAATAAAAGAGAAAAATAAAAAAACGCAGAGCTTTCTGCGTTTTTCTTATGCTCTGGCATTCAGTTTTGTTCGTCGTATTAGTTGGTTAATGACTTCTGAGAACACAATTCCAATCGCGATGGAACCGGAAATCATAAATGCTTTGGCAGCTAATCCGATTGCCATATTGTAATCGTTTTGTACGAAGTTTCGCATGGCATCATACGCCAATCCTCCAGGTACGAGAGGGATAATTCCTGCAACAGTAAAAATGATAATCGGTGTTTTGTAGTATTTGGCAAAAAGCTGACTAATAACGGCGATAAAGAATGAAGCAGTAACAGTGCTAATCACTGGGTCCATACCGTATGACGTCATGGAAAAATAAACAACCCAGCCAATCATCCCAACGAAACCACACTTGATAAGTGACTCTTTAGGAACATTAAATAAAATAACAAACGCGGCTGAAGCAATAAAACTCGTAATGAGTTGTTCGACTATGCTCATGCGATTCCTCCTCTCACATCTTTAAAAAACGGTAAAAATAGCTGCAATACCTGCACCGATAGCAAATGCCGTTAAAAAAGCTTCTGCTCCTTTAGATAGGCCTGATATTAAGTGTCCAGCCATTAAATCACGTACAGCATTTGTAATTAAAAGCCCAGGTACTAATGGCATGACAGAAGAAATAATGATTTTATCCAACTGACTTCCGATTCCCACATAGACAAATAAAAACGAAATGACGCCGAGTATAAGGGATGCTGCAAACTCGGAGATAAATTTAATCGGAATTAAACGCTGTAGTGATACAGAAGTAATAAATCCGCAGCCGCCTGCAATCATGGCAGGAACAAAATCAATCCAAGAGCCTTCAAACATAATTAAAAAACAGCCGCTCGAAATAGCTGCAGCAAGTATTTGAAGAACAAAAGGAAAAGGCATCGTAGAAGATTGAATTTCTTCGAGGGCCTCGTAAGCATCTTCAAGTTCAATTTCACCACGGCTAATTCGTCTTGAAATACTATTGACCAGCGTCACCTTTTTTAAATCGGTTGTGCGCTCTGAGATTCGAATGAGTTTTGTTTTCGTTGGTTCCTTCGTTTCAATGGAGAACATGATGCCAGTAGGCGTCACATAGCTATGCGATTTCGGAATTCCGAATGAAGCAGCGATACGCTCCATTGTATCTTCTACGCGATATGTTTCGGCGCCACTTTCTAGCATAATCTTACCTGCTAAAAGGCTCACATCCATGATGTCGTATCTGTTTAATTTTTCTTGCATCGCATTCGCTCCAAACGTCTAAAACTATGTTTCATCTTCCAGCATTCAGTGTATAAAAAAACAGGTGGTAGATGCAATAGAAAATTTATTATGTAAGCGCTGTAAAAGTGATTTTTTTAAAATGCCATTATTGTGACATCTTCAATACTAACATACCCTTCGTGTAATTCTTCATAACATCGTTTTAATTTTGATACAATAAGGGTATATGAAAAGCAATGTCCAACGATTAGGAGGAGTGCAAATGATCATTGTATACATAAGTATTGCCGTCATCGTTTTTGCAATTATTTACTTAGGTATCGTGGCGGTCAAATCATTAAAAGAACTGAAGCCAACTTTAAATCATTTAAATGAAACGTCTGCTCGCATGCAGGCGAAGGTGGACGCCATCAAAAATGAAACGAATCAGCTAAGCGTGACGACATCAAAAATTCAACAAGATGTGGCGTATAAGAAAGAAACGTTTCAAGGCATTATCACGTCTTCAAAAGAGACGCCGAAGCTCATGAAGAAAATTTGGACCAATGGAAAGCCAGCTCCTCAAGGAGAGCCTTTCTATCATCAAATTGACCGTGTTGTGGATAAGGTGCTACAAATTGGAAAGCGTCGAAAAGCGAAAATGAGATAGACGGATGACACATCTCTCGTCCTTTCCTTGCACAAGGGATATACTTCCCTTATTGTGATCCTAACCCGATACCTACACATAGACGAAAGACCATACAATTCGTATGGTCTTTCGTTTTTCATGCTCCTTTATGCATTTGATTGTCCACTGCTTTTGCTGGACTAAATAAAAATCGCCAAACAGAATTGCTTGTAAATTTCTTTGCCTGCTTGAACAGCGGGTTTAAAATAACGAGTGCAAGAACATTCGCGCTTAGCCCCCAGAACCCTTCATAAATACCAAGCGAATGGCCAGTTGAATACACCGTGAATGTCGTCGCTACTCCGACAATCAATCCGATAATTGTCGCTTCTCTCGTTTGTTTCTTCCAAAACAAGCTGATGACAATGGCAGGGAAGATCTGGACCATTCCGGAAACGCCTAATAACTGTAGCGTAACGAGCGCCGTCGGGAAAAGAAGTCCAAATAATAGTGCAAGGCCGATTACGACAAATACCATTGAACGCGTAATCATTGTTAAACGTTTTCCCTGAACGGAAGGATTAATTAGATCACGATAAATATTATTAGCAAATAGGTTGGATGCTCCGACTGCCATAATGGAACACGGAATAAGGGAAGCGAGTGCGATCGTTGCGAACGCTAAACCTTGCATCACGCCGCCATAAGACGTTTGAATAAGCGTTAAAAGAGCAAAACGTGGGTCGGTTCCCTTTGGTAGCACCAAGAAGGCGATAAACCCTAAAAAGATAACTAAAATTAAGACGATGTTATAAAGAGGCAAAAAGATCGCGTTTTTTCTCAGCGTGTTCGCATTTTTCGCTGTGAAGACGCCTGTCGCTGCATGAGCCCACATAAATAGAGCAAGTGATGAAACAAGAGCGGCACTAATAAACCACGGAATCCCTTTTGGTCCATCTGTTGGGATCGTTAAAAGTTGCGGTGCTTTTGTACTTAGCGTGTCCATCATCGAACCCCAGCTACCAAAATGCATGATGGGAAGGGAGACAACCATAAATAGCATAATCACCCAAACTAAAATGTCTTTAATAATAGCCGTATAAGTCGGTCCTTTAATACCGCTAAAGAATGTATAGAGTGCAACAAGTAAGAAGGAGATGATAACAACGACTTGTACGTTTATGTAACCCGTTCCAGCTGCGCGCAGTGTATCTTGAATCCCGTTCAGTTGAAGGCAAATATATGGAATAAGCATTAAAACGCCTACAACCGCAATTAACGCTGAAAGCAATTTGCTGTCAAAACGTTCTCGTGCATAATCTGCGAGCGTAGTCAACTTAAAATTGTTTGCTACGTTCCAAAGCTTCGGTAAAAAGAAATACGAAATAGCAAAAGCCAAAACAGAGTACGGAATAGCGAAGAAAGCCAGACTGCCACCTGTATACGCGGTGCTTGTTAGTCCTAAAAAGGTGTACGCTGTATACAAATCAGCCCCAACTAAGAGCCAAACGAGAAGCCCTCCAAAACGTCTTCCGCCGACCGACCACTCTTCAACAGAACTCCGAGACGCTTTGTCCCGTCCTGCCAAAAAGCCAATGGCGATGACAACTAATATAATTCCTGATGTGATCAGCAGTGCTGTTAAATTTCCCTTCATGATTCAAACCTTCCTTCCTTTTGATGAATTTTATAAATTCCCCATGTACAAACGGGTGTAAGAATGATCCAAGCAAATAGCCAAAAGTGAAGAAGCGGAAGGCCGAGGATAATTGGATGAATTCGATTCATAATGGGTAGTAACCCTAGTTGCAGAGCAAAAGGTAGAATAAATAGTAAGAAAATTAAAACTTTTTTATTCATATACGTTCCTCCTGATGTGAAATAGAATAACTAGATTCATAATGTTTATTATCATAGCAACATTGTTCAACAAAAACAATACAAAATAACGAAAAAGTCTGATTAATTTAAATAGTTTGTAAATGTTAGCGTTTACAGCTTGCGTTGGGTCTATTGTCTTGTTCGATCCATATCATCGGGCCTGTTTTATTTGATTAGTTCGAATTTTCTTGAAATAAATCCTTTTATTGGATATCATTTACATATACTAGTTATGAACCACAACATGCGAATGCTTCTTTAAAACACTGCATTGTGACCACATATTTAATCTTCAAAATCGCAGAAATAGTCATTTTTCCTCCAGGTTATGCAACATATCTCAACAAAATAAGGTGTTGGTTCATATCTGGTTTTAATCGAAAGGGGATATGAGATGAAAAAGGTTGTCATTTTTTTGCTCATTTTGTGTATGGGAACAATGGTTGGTTGTTCGAGCAAATCATCTAGCTCAGGCGGAAAAAAAGAGATTACGGTTATGATGTTTGAAGGTGGATTTGGATCTGATTGGGTAAAGAAAAGCGCGGATGAATATATGAAGCTACATAAAGACGTAAAAATTAAGATTGACGCAAGCCCAGATATTCACCAGCAGCTACAGCCAAAGTTTTTATCTGGAGATGTACCAGATTTGTTCAATCCAGGACCATCCTTTGATATTCAAGGGCTTATTGCAAGTGGCGAAGTGCTGTCTTTGAATAAGGCTTTAGAGAGCAAGGCCTATAACAAAAAAGAAAAATGGTTGGATACGTTTAATCAAAATCAATTTCAAGTAAAGATGGACAACAACTATTATGGCATTCCGTCTGTTTTCTCACCTGGTTATGTATGGTGGTATGATCAAAAGCTGTTTGATGATAACGGCTGGGAGCTTCCTAAGACGTGGGAAGATTTGTACAAACTAAGCGCTGAGGCAAAAAAGAAAAACATTTCTGTCTTCTCCCTTCAAGGCAAATCAGCGGGCTACTATTTCTACGGCATCTATCTACCTTTAGTGGAGCGAATTGGAGGGATAAAAGCCATAGAAGATGCGTTTAACTTGGAAAAGGGCGCATGGGCGTCAGAACCATTTCTAAAGGCAGCCGAGGAAAGTGTCAAAATGATGAAAGAAGGGCTTATATTAGATGGCTCGATGGCCCTTTCGCATACGGAGGCACAAACGTTATTCTTTCAGCGAAAAGCGCTTTTTGCTATGGCAGGAACGTGGCTTGAAGGGGAAATGAAAGATGTGATTCCAGATGACTTTAAGCTTCGTGCGATTAATCATCCGGTCTGGGCAGATGGTCCTGCAGATGAGCAGGGATACGCTCCAATTTCAACCGGATGGGGTGGAGCATGGTACATTCCAAAGAAAGCGAAAAATCAACGTGAAGCCATTCAGTTCTTAAAATATCTTTCTAGTAAAGATCAAGTAAATGAAATGGTTAAATCAAGAGGGCTAGCAAGTGTTGTAAAGGGAACGGAAGAAGCGATTCAATCTGAATCTCTGAAAAGTGCATTGGCAATTACCGAGAAAAATAAAAGCTATGCACCGACAGCAATCAATGATTCATATCCTGAGTTCGCAAAAAATATTACAAATGCCTACCAGAGCTTATTGTTAGGCGAAATGAGTCCGAAAAAGTTCATCGAGTATATGGAAAAGAAAGCAGAAGAAGTGAAAAAGGATGATTCAATCCGTAAGCTAAAATACGATTTTTAATGAAGAAGGGCTCTTTGGAAACAAAGGGCCTTTGTTTTAGAAAGGGGATTGTTATGGCGAGAAAGCGAGAACGAATGATGGTTATTGTCTTTTTGATTCCAGCGCTCGTTTTGTACGGTCTGTTTGTTTTGTATCCCGTTTTGAATGCGTTTGTAACGAGCTTATACAACTGGCGGGGAATAGGGGAAAAAACGTTCATTGGCCTACAAAACTATCAAAAAATGATGCATGATGAAAACTTTATTAATGCAATTTGGAATACGGGTAAATATGTACTTCTTCAGCTTCCATTAATGTTAATCGTAGCCGTGGTGCTTGCGATGCTAATGGCGTATTCCATAAAGCGTACAAAGTGGGTGGCGTTTTATCGCTCCGTATTGTTTTTTCCATACATTTTACCATCCGTTGCAATCGCAATGCTCTGGTCGGCGGCTTTTAACCCAATAAGCGGATTGTTAAACTTACTGCTAGAGGCGATAGGGTTAGGTGCTCTAAAAGCGGAATGGTTAGGACAGGCGAGCACAGCATTCGGGTCTATTGTATGGGTGAACATTTGGCATACGGTCGGATTTTATACCATTCTCTTATTTGTCGGGGTATTAAATATTTCACAAGAGGTCATTGAAGCGGCTGAAGTGGACGGAGCAAATCGCTTTCAGACAAGCGTGTTTGTCATTTTGCCGATGCTAAAGGACGTGTTAATGGTCGCGGTAATCTTTATTTTAATTAACACGCTTAAAATCTTTGAAATGCCGCAGCTCTTAACGGCAGGTGGACCGAATCGCTCGACTGAACCGCTGTCCTTTTATATGTTTCAGCAGGCCTTCTCAAACTACAACTTTGGTTATGCATCTGCTCTTGGCGTTGTATTCTTTATTCTGATTTTAGCGGCCACCGTTGTGCTCATGCGACTTTCGAAAGGAGAGAGAGGATGAAACGATCAAAAACGATGCACGTTGTCATGATACTTGTCACGCTGCTTATTGCTATTCCTCTTTTATGTGTCTTTCTCAATTCCTTTAAAACATCCAAGCAAATTCTCACCGACCCGTGGAGCCTACCGGAGTCCATTACACTAAAAAATTACTTGAACGCATGGGGAGAAGGAGGGCTTGGCGTTGGGTTTATAAACAGCGCGTGGATTACGCTTTTAACGGTTTTTTTAATCGTGCTCATTTCTTCTATGGCTGCGTATGTACTCGCTAAAAAAATGTTTCGATTGAAGCGCGTCATTTACCTGCTCTTTTTAATGGGGCTGATGCTGCCGACCTTTTTAGCAATGACACCTTTATTTCTTTTGTTAAATGACATGAATTTGCTCAATACATATGCAGGATTAATTATGGTGTACGTGGCGTTTTCACTGCCGTTTACCATTTTTATGCTAACGGCCTTTTTCAGACAAATCCCTTCTAGTCTAGAGGAAGCAGCAATCATTGATGGCTGTGGGCCGTTTATGGTATTTTGGCGCATTGTGATTCCACTTGCTAAGCCTGGGCTTATTTCTGCAGCTATTTTTAACTTCGTCGGCATATGGAATGAATACGTGCTAGCGCTCATCCTTATTAGCGACGACGAATCCAAAACGCTCCCCCTAAAGATGGCGAACCTTATGATGGTTCAGCAATATCGAACAGACTATGGGTCGCTCTACGCAGGAATTATTTTGTCCATTATTCCAGTCATGATGTTTTATTTGTTCTTTCAGCGCCAATTAATTGAAGGATCTGTGGCAGGGGGGATTAAGGAGTAAAGAAGAAATCGGTTAATTGGAGAGATGACCAATCCCATTTTTTATTTTGATCGAATAGGTAGGAAACAAACAAGGTGTCAAAAGTATTTGACACCTTGTTTGTTTTGTCTTAAAATGGGGGTGTAAAACATATTTTACATTATTTTGAATGCAAGGGTGCGGTTCTTATGCAAAACCGAATAAAAGAATACCGGGAAAAGAAAGGGATTTCACAAGGTCAGTTAGCTGATTTATGTAGCGTAAGTAGACAAACGATCAACGCGATAGAAAATAATAAATATGATCCAAGTTTGCAATTGGCTTTTGACTTAGCAGAAAGCTTAGGCGTGAAAGTAGATACTTTGTTTTTAAATGAGGAGAGATGAAAGTTGAGTACGCGAAAAATCAGTGCAATGATTATCGGAATCGCTACTTTAGTAGTGATCTGCTATGCCATTTTTAAATTTTTGACAGGAAAAGAAGTTGGTTTTAATGAAGTCGTAACAATCGGAGCGCTGTTAATGATTTTTTTACCCACTATTACGTGGGGCAGTAAGGAAGAAAAAGATGGCATCTTACAAGAAGAAGAGCTGGGACAAAGAATTACGGAAAAAAGCTCGAAAATTAGTTACTATATTCTTCTATGCTTTATTTTGGTTGCTGTGGCGGCAGATAAAATGATTAATGGTACAATCAATGTCTTTCTATTGGCGATATTAGGTTTGGCGATGCTGACTTTACCACTGGTTGAGTTTTTGGTAGCGAAAAAGTATCAGTAGTACATACAACTAGAATCTATCTCACAAACATTATAAACGGCTATTTTATCGTAAAAAAGGGTAGGCGTCATCATCGACGCCTACCTCTTTATTTCGCTGCGAGCTGATCTGCAAATTCTTTTGCGTATTCAGGTAAATCAGGCGGACGACGGCTTGAGATGATGTGTCCATCGGTAATGACTGGAACGTCGTGCCAAATAGCGCCAGCGTTTTCCATGTCATCTTTAATACCGGGTGTGCTTGTAACGTTCACGCCGTTTAAAATACGAGCGGAAATGAGTACCCAGCCAGCGTGGCAAATTTGGCCAATTGGCTTTTTGTGCTCATCCATATGTTTGACCATGTTCAATACGGACTCGTAGCGTCTTAGTTTATCGGGAGACCATCCTCCTGGAACTAGAATCGCGTCATAGTCAGCGGGGTTAATTTCATCGAATGAACGATCAGATGTGATCGGTACGCCGTATTTCCCTTTGTATACGGTGTTCGCTTTTTCTCCAACGATATGAACAGTTGCACCTTCCTCACGCATGCGTAAAACAGGATACCATAGTTCAAGATCTTCAAATTCGTCGCTTACTAGCTGAATAATTTTTTTTGATTGTAATCGCATATGTACACCTCCAACGACAGTATATCATTAGAGAGGGAAGAAAGAAAAAGGCGAGGCTTTTTTATTGTAGTATTCAAGCAAGTATGGTTTAATTATTAAATCGTAATTATTACGATTTAATAAAGGAGGAATAGTAACATGGCCAAAAAATCCAAGGTTATCAAACAACAAAAACGAGAAGAGCTCGTGTTAAAATATGCGGAAATTCGCAAAGAATTAAAAGCGAAAGGAGATTATGAGGCGCTTCGTCAGCTACCTCGTGATTCATCGCCAACGCGTTCGAATAGCCGCTGTAAGATAACTGGAAGACCTCGAGGGTATATGCGTAAATTTGATCTATCGCGAATTGCCTTTCGCGAATTAGCACATAAAGGTCAGCTACCTGGAGTGAAAAAAGCAAGCTGGTAAAATAAAAAGCGCTCATCGCGAGCGCTTTTTTTATTTCATATCCTGTAACATGTTGTGACGCTGTTCAGGTGTAACAACTGAACAACCGGACTGACATGATTTATTTAACTCGCACGCGGCGCATTTCCCTTGACGACTGCGCTTGACAAAACGAACGATCATAAAAGTCGCATATGCAAAGATCACAATTCCTAATAGAATACTAGCAAGCATGTTTTATCCTCCTAACCCTACCAAACGTCCGATTTGGTAGACAGCAAGTGATAAGATGTACGCAACAATTAGTGCGTACACAATTGAGAAGGCTGTCCATTTTTTAGAGCCTGTCTCTTTTTGAATAACCGCTACCGTCGCTAAGCACGGTGTATACAGCAGGATGAATACTAAGAAGCTGTATGCAGAAAGTGGTGTGAAAAAGTGTGGAAGCAGCGTTTGTAGCGATTGCCCATCTGGAACAAAATAAAGAATGTTCATTGTTGAAACAACGACTTCTTTTGCTAAGAAGCCTGTAATAAGAGCAGATGCTGCCTGCCACGTCCCGAATCCTAGCGGTGAGAAAATCGGAGCGAATACGCCCGACACAATCGCCATAAAGCTTTCATCAATTGGAACGTTTGCTCCGTGTGGCCCTAAGTAAGAAAGAAGCCAAATGAAGACACTTCCACCGAAAATAAACGTCCCTGCTTTGCGAACGAAGCCTTTTCCCTTGTCCCACGTACTGCGAAGCAGCTGTTTCCACTGTGGGATATTGTAAGGGGGCATCTCCATCACGAAATAAGAGCCTTCGTTTTTTAATACCCATGAAAATAGCTTTGCTAAAATAATGGCTACTACAATTCCTAGTACATACAAGGATAGCACAATCGCTGCCTGGTGGTCTTTAAAAAAAGCAGCCACAAACAAGCTGTAGACAGATAGCCTTGCCGAACATGACATTAAAGGGGTAAGTAAAATCGTAATAAGCCGTTCTTTCGGCTGCTCAACCGTTCTTGCCGCCATAATGCCTGGAACATTACAGCCGAAGCCGATGATTAAGGGAATAAACGCTTTTCCGTTTAATCCAATGGATTCCATTAAGCGATCCATTACAAGTGCGACACGTGCCATGTATCCTGAATCTTCAATGAGCGAAATAAAGAAAAACAAAATAAAGATTTGTGGTACAAACACAAGCACGCCGCCAACACCGGCAATGATTCCTTGCGTGACGACCGCTCGAATAAAGTCCGTTGCGTTTATTGCGTTTAACAACGAGTCAGCCCAATTGGATAGAGGACCGGCGAAAAAAGCATCGAGCTGATCAGAAATAGGCGTGCCTAACCAGTCAAACGTGAGCTTGAAAATTAAAAATAAAACGAGTAAGAAAAAAGGAATGCCTAGCACCTTATGAGTTGCGACACGGTCAATATATTCTGTTAAGGGCAATACCTTTTTTTCTACTGGCTTCAACGTTGCTTCCTGTAAGAGCTGCTCAATAAACTGCTGACGATTGTGATGAATAAGGTCAGCAAGGGACGTTCCTTGCTCTGCTACCTGATCAAAAGCTGATTTTCGGATGGAAGTAAGTTCTGGATAGCGTGATTCAATATAAAGCTCGACAGATTCATTATTAGAAAAGTATTGTAGAGATAGCCAGCGTGAGAAAGAACTTGGCTGATCAATCATAATTTCTTGTGCACGTTCAATATGTTCTTCAATTAGCTGATCATACGGCAACAAAAAGCGATGAGCCTTCGGTGTGTAAGAAGCAAGATACTGGTTGATTTCTTCACAGCCTACACCTTTTCGTGCGACCGCCGTAAATATTTTTGTCTGAAGACGCGTTTCCAATACATCCGTATTCAGTTCAACACCTTGTCTTTTTGCAAGATCGACCATATTTAACACCATGATGAGCGGCTTACCAAACTCTAATAGTTCAATAGTTAAATGGAGATTACGCTCTAAATGTGATGCATTGACAATATTTAAAATATACGAAAACGATTCTTCTAAAAGAAAGTTTGTTGCGACTTCTTCATCTTTCGTTAATGGATTCAGTGAATAGATGCCTGGTAAGTCAACAAGCGGTTGCCCGGTTGACTTTAGCGTTCCGACCTTTTTTTCAATCGTTACGCCGCTCCAGTTGCCTACGTATTCATATGACCCTGTAAGTTGATTGAACAATGACGTTTTTCCCGTATTAGGGTTTCCGAATAAGGCTGCCTGCATTAAGCTAACTCTCCTTCAATGTAACCGGTATCTTTTCTGCGTAGTCCAATAAGCTGACCGGAAGCTTCAATCATACACGGCCCGCCAAACGGACAGTAGCGGCGAACGCATACGCATTGACCTTCAGAAATGCCCATATCTTTTAAACGTCGCTTTGTTACCGGATGTAAATTTGATAAACGTTGAATTTTAAAGCTTACATTTGGTTTAATTTCGCTAAGTTTCATCATTTATGTAAGTCACCCTTCGACATTGATAATCATTATCATTGAATCTATCCTAACGTAGAAAAGACATTTTGTAAACTGCCTTTTTCAGGGGTGAGCACATTTATGTTATAGGCACAGATCGTTCAATAGAAACGTAGGGACGTTTTTGTTGCCAATGAACATGTACTGGCTGATCAAAGAATGAGCTGAGCGTGCTAGAAGTAAGCAATTGTTTAGTTTCCCCGTGATTGTACAGTTGCCCGCTTTTTAAAAGCAGGGCATGTTTAAAGCAGGGAAGAATTTCCTCTGTATGATGGGTCACATAGAGCAATGTCGGACCACTGGGTAGATCACAAAGACCCTCAATAAGTGAGAGAAGCTGTTCGCGTGCAAATAAATCGAGACCTGTACAAGGCTCATCAAGGATAAGTAGATCAGGGTTTGACATGAGTGCACGTGCGATAAGTATCTTTTGTTTTTCACCTTGAGAGCAGGCGCTGTAAGGACGGTTCGCAAGATGCAGGCAGTCTACACGTTCAAGAAGAGCAATAGACGAATCGATATCTTCCTGTGTGATGTCTTCGTATAATCCGATGGATGCATACTTTCCGCTTATCACAATTTCTTGGGCGAGTTCTGTAGGGTGAATTCTCTCTTGAAAAGAGGAGCTGACCCAACCGATCGATTTTCGCAGTTCAGGAAGATTAGTTGATCCGAACGGATGTCCTAACACACGAACTTTTCCTCTAGATGGCCAAATGTAACCGTTAATCATATTTAACAGCGTGGTTTTACCTGATCCATTTAATCCAAGGAGAGCACAGTGCTCGTTTTCCATGATTGTAAAAGAGAGGTCTTGAAGAATAAGGTGAGTTCCTCTTTGGTATGTAACGTGTTCTAGTTCAATAATCGGTTTCAAATCAATCACTCCTAAGATCTGAATAATTTTTATTATCAGTCTATTATACAAGTAAGTGGGGGAGACATCAAAAAAGGAAGGTACCTTATGGCACCTTCCTTTTAGTTATTTAGTGTTTTGAAGAGCATCATAGCCCTCTTCACCTGTGCGAATTTTGATCGCATTTGTTAATTCATATATAAAAATTTTCCCATCCCCAGGTTTGCCTGTATTGCATACTTTCCGAACCGTATCAACAACATCTTGAACGGGTACTTTACAAACAACGGTTTCCACTTTAATTCGTTCATACATCGTATTTTGTCGTTTTACACCGCGATATACTTCAGGAAGACCTTGCTGCAAGCCGCATCCAAGAACGTTTGAAACGGTAATTCCGCTTACACCAATCTTTGCTAGCTCACTCTTTAACTCTTCAAATTTACTAGGACGAGTGATAATCTCAATTTTCGTTAACACATCAGCCATTTAAATCACCCCTTTTACATACTTGCATCATGGTATGCTCTTTCCCCGTGTAATGTAATATCTAATCCTAATGATTCTTCTTCATCTGTAGCGCGAATGTTTGTAATAAAGCTGACCACTTTAATAATGATAAACGTGACGACTCCAACGAAGATGTACGTCGCAACAATGGCAACTAGTTGTTTTAGAAGGAGACTTGGATCACCATAGAACAATCCGTCTGCGCCACCTGAGTTAACCGATGTGGTGGCGAATAAACCAGTGGCAATTCCGCCCCATGTTCCGCCAATACCATGTAAACCAAAAGCGTCAAGGGCATCGTCATAGCCAAGCTTAATTTTTAACCAGAATACGCCCCAGTAGCAAATAGCGCCGCCAATTAAACCGATTAGGAGAGAAGCAAAAGGTGTAACGAATCCACATGCAGGTGTAATTGCAACTAGACCAGCAATTGCACCAGATACAGCTCCTAAAAGCGTTGGTTTTTTCGTAATGAGCCATTCCACACCAAGCCAGCCAATAATCCCAGTTGCTGCTGCAGAACTTGTGTTAATGAATACGGTCATTGCTACATCATTTAGTGTTAACGTACTTCCTACGTTAAAGCCGAACCAACCGAACCAAATGAGCATCCCACCTAAAAGTGTAAGAGGAAGGTTATGCGGAGCTGCTGCAGCCGTATTTTTTCTTGTGCCAAGTACGATTGCTAAAACAAGACCAGCCACACCGGATGAAATATGAACGACGTTGCCGCCAGCGAAATCTAACGTGCCAAGTTCACGTAACCATCCTCCGACACCCCATACCCAGTGAGCAACAGGTGCGTACACAAGTAGTGACCATAAGATGGTAAAAAGAATAAAAGCGCCAAATTTCATACGTTCTGCAAAAGCTCCCGAAATGAGGGCTGTTGTTAGTACAGCGAAGGTTAATTGAAACATCATATACAAGTTATGCGGAATGGTTTCACTATAATCACCGTTTGGCTTAAAGCCTACATCTTTTAAGCCGACCCAATCAAAACCGCCAATAAAGGCGTTTCCGCTTGGATTAAACGCGAGTGAATATCCAACTAACACCCATAGTACAGAGACAACAGCGATCGATCCCATGCTGTACATGGCTGTACTAAGGACGTTTTTGCTGCGTACCATACCTCCATAAAATAGTGCGACTCCTGGAGTCATAAGCCAAACAATTAATGTAGCGAAAAACATAAATACTGAATCACCCATATGCATCATCAATTCCCCCTCATAGTATGTGTGTAATTATGACTATCTTATGTTAGTTTTTATAACATGTTGTGTTATATTTTGTATCATATGCCACTTGTGGAGAAATTTCAATCACTTTTTTGAAGAATTCTGTAAATTTATTCAAGTAAAGTGAAAAAGGGAGGGAAGAGCGAGGAGAGGAAACTCCTTATACAAAAGCAAAGAAAGCGCTATCTTATAATAGGAAGAAATGCATAAAAAATTTTTGAGAATAACCGTTAGTGAAAGGCGATTAAGTGAAAGCTAACCTTGTGCTGAAGCCCATAACTCTGTATAATCAAAAACTGTGTTGAAAAAGGGGAGCTGCTAATTTGATGGGGGATTGGCAGATGAACGTGTGAAAGGTACATAGGGGATGGGAAGACTATTACATCAGGAGGTCGCGGATGAAACAAGTACGTTTACCATCAATGTTTGAAATTGTATGTGTACTGACCCTGTTTTTACTTATCGTGTTTTCATTCACGTCTTATTTCGATCTTCCTATTCAACTGGCCTTATTTATTTCATGGTTTTTAGCCATTATTTTAGGCTTTCGTTTAGGGTATCGTTATCAAGATTTGCAGGGCATGATTACAAAAGGAATCTCGAACGGCTTAGAGGCCATTTTAATTTTAGTTTCCGTTGGTGCGTTAATTGGGACATGGATTGCTGGAGGAGTGGTACCAACTCTTATTTATTACGGATTTGAGTTCATTCATCCGAGCATTTTCTTGCTTGCTACGTTAGTGATTTGTTCGATTACTTCTCTTGCGACTGGAACGTCATGGGGAACGGTTGGAACAGCTGGTATTGCGATGATGGCAATCGGACAAGGATTAGGAATTCCACTTCCGCTCGTTGCGGGTGCGGTGCTTTCTGGTGCCTATTTCGGTGACAAGCTTTCACCGCTATCAGACAGTACGGTGCTTGCTGCTTCGATGTCGAAAGTCGACGTTATTTCACATGTTCGAGCAATGCTTTATTTGGATATTCCAGCCTATATTATTACGGCCTTACTCTTTACTGGAGTGGGATTCAAGTATGGCAGCAAACATGTAGACTTAGACAAAGTTGCATATCTTCAAGGGCAGTTGACGAATACGTTTGATATTCACGTTTGGATGTTAATTCCTGCTGTGTTTGTCATTGTCATGCTTGCGCTTAAAATGCCGTCTATGCCTACGATTGCAGCAGGATCACTTCTTGGTGTGCTGTGGGCCGTTTGGTTTCAGGATATGTCCTTTGTAAAAGCGCTTGGTACGGCTTATAATGGTTTTTCCATTGATACGGGTGTTAAATTTATGGATGACTTATTAAATCGGGGCGGTATTCAAGGGATGCTTGGCTCTGTAGCCGTCATTATCTTCGGACTCGGCTTTGGTGGACTGTTGGAGCATTTAGGTGTGCTCAAAGTCATTGTCTCGAAGTTTCAGCACAAACTACATTCTGCTGGTAACGTAACGCTCTCAACGCTTATTGTAGCGCTACTAGGTAATATTTTCGGGTGTGCGATGTATGTATCGATTATCTTAACACCTAAAATTATGGAAGACAGCTACGATAAGCTTCGCATTGATCGTCGCGTTCTCGCACGTAATGCAGAGGTTGGTGGTACGCTAACTTCTGGAATGGTTCCGTGGTCTGATAATGGCATTTTCATGGCTGGTATTTTAGGTGTCTCAACACTATCTTATTTGCCGTTTATGTGGTTAAGCTTTGTATCGATTCTTCTTGCGATCATATATGGTTACACGGGGAAATTCATTTGGTATACGGATAAACCGGCTGAAAACACGCAGGTTTCATAAAAAAAGACCGCATTTTTGCGGTCTTTTTTATGTTCCTTGTACGCGGAGATCACCGATACTGTGCTCCATGTGCTGATCAATAAGGGATAGAAGTTCATCGCTATCTCCGTTTTCAATCGCTTGTACCATATGTTCATGTTCGGCAAAACGCGTATTGTCGGGGGAATCGATGTGATAAAAGGTATCAAGTAAAAAAAGATACACGTTCATCTGATTAAGCATCTGCTCCATATAGCGGATCAGGAATTTATTTTCACTTTTTTTCGCTAGAAATAGATGGAATTGCTTATTGATTCTGACGTAATCGTGCAGATCTTTTTGTTCGTACGCCTTTTTTTCTTCGTCTAAAAGCTTGTGGAGTTCAGTGAAATCCTCTTCTTGCACCTTCGGTAAACCATATTTAACCGAAAGATATTCAAGCTCTTTGCGAAGATCGAAGAATGCTAAAATTTCTTGAATGGTTGGCTGTACGACAAATGCACCTCGGTTTGGAATCATTTCAATTAATCCCTCAGCCTCAAGTCGTTTAAAAGCGAGACGTATGGGAGTACGGCTAACTTCGAGTTCTTTTGCAATCGCTTGTTCCGTTAACTGCGTGCCAGGTGCAATGCTTCGAGATAACAAACTGTTTTTTAAATGCTGATACACGCGACGTTCAATCGTGTCTCGTTCACTCACAATGATCACCTCTTAATTCAAATAAATTTGATAAAGTATGTAGAAGAATAAACTATTTTAACAATCATGCAGTAGAGAGCTACTTTGCGCGAGGAAATGTCTTCAAGGTGGGAGGGTAACACTTATATAGCCTGAAGGGCATAAAGACCTTGAGTAAGTGTAGTATATCACAAATTAAAATGCACATGAATGAAATTACCTATAAGAGCTCGGATAATGCTTAAAAATAAAAATTACCCGCTACCTAAGCTTGGCGACGGGTGATTTGTTATTCGCGGTATAGATTAGTGATTTTCCATGTAGTGCCCGTATAATGCAGATCGGCTGCGTACGAGACTGTTTGATTATTAGCAAGCTTAACCGAAAAATGACTTGTCTTTTGATCAAGCAAATTCGGGTTAGAATCTACATACTGAAAACTAAAATCTTTAATACGAAGCTGTTGAAGTGCTTTTGCTTCTGAGCTTTCATCGCTTTCAAAAAAACCGGAAAGACTTCGTTGTGGCTGATCTCGTATCGTTTTTAAAAAGGTAATAATCAGCTTTTCAGCGCTCATCGGTTCACTTGCTGTTCCATCGCGTGTGATGATCGTCTCATAATAACCAGATAGCTGGATCGTATTTCGGGATAAATAGGTAAGTTTCATCTCTCCAAGTGGTTCTCCTGTAGATGTAAATATGTCTAGACTTACAACAGGTTGTGCATTAGCGGATTGTGTGGCTTCTCCGATTTTATACAGGCCGTCTAATCGATCATGCTGGCTGCTAGAATAGAAGGTGAATGTGCCATTATACCCCAACTGCTTTTCCTCTTGAAAGGTTACATCCGTCCACGTCCCATTATTGGCTGACCATTCACCGCGAAAATCACGCTTTGGACTAATGGACTTTTCGTTGTTAGAAGAAGCAGATGAAGTTAAAGTCGGCAAGATTGTGTTTAGCTTTTTATCCGATGCAAAAACAGAAAATTTTTCTGCTAAACTCGTCTTTAAAGACGAGGGGAAGGAGTAATAAATATACATCCAAAGTGAGAGGTTAAGGGCGAATAGCAAAAGAATCGATAGATTTGTTTTTTTACTCATGTTTGTCGTCTCCTCTCTATCTTTGAGTTTTTTGTCAGCGCTCAAGTTCGAAGTATAATCAATACTAGTTATCGGCTGTATTTCGTAAAAATACATAGATTACGATAAAATAATGGAGAAAAGAAAGGAGACAATGACGATGAATTTACTAGATCAAGCAATCGAGTTTGCGGCTGTCGCTCATGACGGTCAATATCGAAAAGGAACGCATATTCCTTATATTATGCATCCAGTAGCTGTAGGATTCGCTTTGCAGCGGTTAGGATGTGAAGAACCTGTTGTTATTGCAGCTATTTTACACGATACGGTTGAAGATACGGAGGTAAAGCTTATTGATATTGAAACACGCTTTGGCACTGAAGTAGCAAGGCTTGTTCAAGGAGTAAGTGAAGAGGATAAGGGATTAACTTGGGAAGTGCGGAAGCAGCATACAATTGAGGCTTTAGGTGAAGCAGATGAAGGCGTAGTGTTAATTACGATCGCTGATAAAATTCACAACCTTCGTTGCATCTTAGAAGAATTCAGGGAAAAGGGAGAGCGGGTATGGGAGAAATTTAACCGAGGGAAGGAGTTACAAGAATGGTATCACCGGTCGATTTATGAAGCCACCTCAACGCTTCAAACAAAAGCGGTTCAACAGCTTAGAAGTGAATACAAGCAGTGCATAGACGTCATTTTTCACGCTAAATAAGCTCTGCGTACAGAGCTTATTTGGCGATGGTCTATTTTTGTACATTTGTTTGAATGGAAAGCGTACTTCCGCTTCCATTTACCGTTGTTTGTGCTTGATCGAAGCTAATGATTTCCACAACAATCGGAATTCCAAGTGATAACAGTGCTGTTGGGATCGTTACATAGAAAGGGGTAAGATTCACGCTGGAATTAACGGCCAAGAGTTGATTGACGTAAATGTTGTAATAGCCATCCTGTGGAATCGGAAACCCTGAGCTTGGAACGGGATTACCTTGTGCGTCTTTGAACGATGTATAAGGAATTTGACTAGATAAAACACTAACGACGGTGGCCGTATATTTGTAGGATTTGACGTTCACGTTCGTCTTACCAGATGATTGAACGGTTCCAGAAGCGCTAGACTGTGCTTCGATAAACATTTTTATTAATTTTGGAGGCAATTCAAATTCCCCCCTTCGTTATAGAGGTTTAGGTTTCAATCGTCGTGTCCACTTGAAGATTTGCAAGGTCAGCAGTTGACGTAGAGGTTGTACTGCTAAAATCAGCAAATTCCACAACAACGGGTACGCCTACGGTTAGAAGAGCTCCATTTACGGTTAGGGTGCTATTGCTTAGCGTTGTAAGTCCGTCTTGTTGCAGAACGCTGTTAATGTACACGTTGTAATAGCTTTCTGCATCAAGTGTAGGGAAGGCGGTCACGGCATTTCCGTTATCGTCGACAAATTGTGTGGCAGGAATGGATGTATCAGTTGTTAACAGATTTCCAGCAATAACCGTGGCATAGTAGCGCGTTACTTCAGGTGTGACGGTTGTATCGGTTGTAACATCGACGCTTCCGACAACGCTAGAAGTAGCTTGTATGAACAGCTTAATCAATTGTGCAGGCATACGAGAATCTTCCTTTCGTTGATGAAATGACTGCTTGTCAATCTAGTCTGAGCAACATAGTAAAGCGACTGCTCATCTCTTTATCATATGCGCTTTTAGCTAGGGTGGTTCGTTACCATGCTTCAAAAATAGTAACGTATTCAACGATGATCGGACTATTTACAAGTGGTGGGTCGTCAACAAATAGCAGTTCTCCCTCTTTGAGAGAATAGGTAGGAGGGGGTTGAATCATGCCGTTTACATACACATTAACAAGTGTGCATTGATTGGGATCAAGAATGGCGCTAGAACGGTCAATTAGTGATGCTTCTTGATCTGTATAGCATCGTTTTACGCCATCTGAAAAAGCAATATACATTTCGCTGAATCCATATGCTTTGTTGATGCGTGCGGTTGGTGCAAGTACGATGCGTTGAAAGATTACGGGGTGATGTAGAGATGGTGGATCAAGTGCATAGATGGTGAGGAGAGAGTCAGCTTGATAGAGAGAAGGAGGCTGAATACAACCATTCACATACAGCTGCTGAAGCAAAGCACGTTCAAAAGGAAAGTCGGGATGGAAAAGAGAATCACATCCGTTGCCAGTAGTAAAGAAGAATTGCTGTTGAACAGGAATGAGAGCGTTCATTAAGGTCGATGAGTAAAGAGAATGAAATTGCAAAATGACGGGAACCCCTTTTAAAGGGATATCCTCTGTCAAAAGAGTAACTTCGCCTCGCTTATATGCATACGAATTTGGAGGCTGTAGCACACCGTTTACATACAAATTGGCATAGCTGACCTCACTCGGATCGGGAATGGATACGGAGTTATAGGATGCTAGCGCATTCTCATCAGTAAATGAGGTCGTGAGTCCATCTGCAACACATACAAAATAGCTTGTTTGTCCTCGGATTTTCTTTTTATGTAGAGGAACCAAGGAAAACGAAACGCTCTGAGATAGACAGAAGGGGCGACAAGTCGTCTTATTCTGGATCATTCCGCTAACCTCCCAGTAAAACCCTCCTTTAGACAAATCGGAAATCGTCAATGAAGATACATGAAACGAATTGAAAGATACTGTGCACATCTCGTTAGATGCAACGTAGAAAAAATCAGAGTGCGAGCGAGATGAAAGGATTTGTCGACCAACTTCGTCACCGCTATGAGTAATGAGAAGAAGAAAGTGAATGCGGGCAGAAAGGGAATAAGAGTGCGGATCGTTGCCGAGATGAATACTTAACCAGCGCTCATCAAACGATGAGAGATAGCAACCATCTTCATCAACGAGGTAAACGGAGAAGGTAAACGAATCAACAGTGAGTGTATCAAGAGGAATCATGGCATTTTACCTTCTTTCTGCAGACATTTTAGTCCTTCTTGTTAGCCCGTAGGCGTCGTATATGGGTACTGGGGGTGCATATTTTACTATATGCCTCAAACATGTACTTTATCTAAATAAAAAGTGTTAATGATGGGGACGTAATGAACATTTGGGGCGAAAAAGTTTCACGTAGTTAGGAAAAATGGTATTGACACTGAAAAAAGTTCTTGCTATATTACAAGAGTATTACGCGATGAATTCAAATTGTTTGTCGTTATGATATCAACAGCTAATTGAATAAACTTCTCATATATCCTTAGGAATTGGCCTAAGAGTTTCTACCCAGCAACCGTAATTGCCGGACTATGAGTGAAATACACATATAGCAAACTTTTTATTGTACAATAATAAGTTTGCGCCAATTGTCTTAGGCAATCGGCCCATCAGTGAAAGTCTAGATGGATATATTTCACTTTTACGTCTCGCAAAAGGTAGAAATATAACTCATCTAGGCTTTTTCTATTTTTAGAGGTCAGACGTCAGATATACAACGTCTAAATAGAGGAGCGTAATATACACATACATTTTGGAGGGGTACAACATGAAAAAGAGATGGGCTTTAGCATTACCAGTAGTTTTAGCGGCAGGAACAGTACTAGGAGCATGTGGAAAAGGAGCAGGATCGAATTCATCTGATTTTCACATCGGAATGGTGACCGACCAGGGCGGGATTGATGATAAATCATTCAATCAGTCTGCATGGGAAGGGATCGAGAAGTACGGAAAGGATCATGATATGAAAAAAGGGACGGACTTCAAATATATTCAGTCCACGTCTCAATCAGAATTTGAGCCGAACCTGTCTAAATTCGTTGATGCAGATTATGATTTGACGTATGGAATTGGGTTTTATCTAGAAGATGCCATTCAGCAAATGGCGGAAGAAAATCCAAAATCACGATTTGCTCTAGTTGATAGTTTACTGCTTGATAAAAATTCAAAGCCCGTCTTTTTAGATAACGTTGTAAATATTACGTTCCGTGAAGAACAAGGTTCCTTCTTAATGGGAGTTATTGCAGCGAAGCAGACGAAAACGAACAAAGTCGGTTTTGTAGGTGGCGCCAATTCTCCATTAATTAAAAAATTCGAAAATGGCTTTAAGGCCGGAGTCAAAGCGGCAAATCCAAAAGTTGAAGTATATTCACAGTACGCAGGAAGCTTTAACGAAGCAGACAAAGGATCAACGATTGCTTCTGCTATGTATGACAAAGGTGCAGATGTCATTTATACGGCAGCAGGTGGAACAGGAAACGGTGTGTTCACAGAAGCGAAAAATCGTAAGAAAAAAGGTCAAGACGTTTGGGTTATTGGGGTAGACCGTGATCAGTATCAAGAAGGAATGCCAGAAAACGTAACGCTTACATCGATGGTTAAACGTGTCGACGTGGCAACATATGATATTTCAAAACGTACGGAGAAAGGGAACTTCCCTGGCGGAAAAGAAATCGTATACGGATTAAAAGAAAATGCAATTGGACTTGCTCCAACGAAGAAAAATTTATCAAAAGAAGAATTAGCAGTTGTAGATGAGTGGAAGAAGAAAATTAGTGACGGCGAAGTGAGCGTTCCAAAAACAGACGATGAGTTTGCCTCTTTCTCTGTTAAGTAAATGAGGAATGAAAAGGTTGTCTACGAGAAGATTCATATCTCCTAGACAATCTTTCTTTTTTAGTCGGTTTATTTCATCTATTCATAGAAAGAGGGATACGAGTGGATTACATCATTGAAATGCTGAATATTCGAAAAGAATTTCCAGGCATCGTCGCAAATGATAATATTACGCTTCAAGTAAAAAAAGGAGAGGTTCATGCCCTTCTAGGCGAAAATGGTGCTGGGAAATCAACTCTTATGAACGTGCTCTTTGGTCTTTATCAACCAGAAAAAGGCCAAATTAAAGTAAAGAATCAAGAAGTAAAGATTACCGATCCGAACGTAGCAAATCGTTTAGGTATCGGGATGGTTCATCAGCATTTTATGCTCGTTCAAAATTTCACGGTCACAGAAAATATTATTCTAGGAAGCGAACCGACAAAAAATGGTCGCTTACATACGGAGCATGCGGCCAAAAAAATCGAAGAGCTTTCGCGCCAGTATGGGCTGTCGGTCGATCCATACGCCAAAATTGAAGACATTTCGGTTGGCATGCAGCAACGGGTAGAAATCCTAAAAACGCTGTATAGAGGGGCAGAGATTTTAATCTTTGACGAGCCAACGGCAGCACTTATACCACAAGAAATTGAGGAACTCACTCAAATTATGAAACGACTCGTGCAAGAAGGGAAATCGATTATTTTAATCACCCACAAGCTAAAAGAAATTATGTCCATTTGTGACCGCTGTACCGTCATTCGAAAAGGCGTAGGAATTGGAACAGTTACTATTTCTGAAACCAACTCTGACGAACTAGCTTCTCTCATGGTCGGTCGAGAAGTTCAGTTTAAGACGAAAAAGGAAAAAGCGAGACCGGGAGAAGCTGTGCTACAAATTCACCATTTAGTTGCAGAAGACGCACGTGGTGTAAAAGCCGTTAATGAACTTGATCTCACTGTCTATGGTGGTGAAGTACTAGGAATCGCCGGAGTAGATGGAAATGGTCAAACAGAATTGATTGAGGCGATTACTGGACTTCGGAAAGTGAAGGAGGGCTCTATTCTATTAAATGGCCGAGAGCTATCAACCCTTTCTACTCGAAAAATTACAGAGCTCGGTGTTGGACACATTCCTCAAGATCGTCACAAGCATGGTCTTGTGCTTGATTATTCCATTGGTGAAAATATTGGACTACAAACCTACTATAAAAAGCCGTATGCTAAATGGGGATTGTTAAACTATAAAACGCTTTTGAAAAAGGCGAAAGAGCTCATTGCTGAATTTGATGTTCGGACACCGAGTGTGAACACACCTGCTCGCGCATTATCAGGTGGAAATCAACAAAAAGCCATTATTGCACGTGAAGTAGACCGTAGTCCTGATTTACTTATTGCTGCTCAGCCTACGAGGGGATTAGATGTAGGAGCGATTGAATTTATCCATTCACGACTCATTCAGGAACGAGACAAAGGAAAGGCGGTATTACTTGTATCCCTTGAATTGGATGAAGTCATGAACGTAAGCGATCGAATTGCGGTTATGTATGAAGGGAAAATAGTGGACGTTGTAAACGCAGATGAGACGACTGAAAAGGAACTTGGATTACTGATGGCTGGTGGTAAACGAGAAGGGAAGGGGGAAGTGAAATGAGAAAACTGTTAAAAAATGATCTCTTTTTAACGATTATTATTCCTCTTTTAGCAATTGTACTCGGCTTGTTAGCAGGTGCCATTATCATGCTCATAGGTGGATATGACCCTGTACTTGGCTATACGTCTTTATTTGAAGGAATGATTGGTAGCCCTAAAGCGTTCGGCGAAACGATTCGCGCTATGACACCGCTCGTGTTAGCGGGAATTGCAGTTGCCTTTGCATACAAAACAGGCCTATTCAATATTGGGGTCGAAGGGCAGCTTTTAGTAGGGTGGCTAGCTTCTGTGTGGGTCGGCTATGCCTTTGATCTACCGAAGGTGATTCATCTTCCGCTTGCTATTTTAGCAGCGGCCATAGCAGGTGCGCTTTGGGGATTCATCCCTGGTCTACTGAAAGCGCGATTTAAGGTACATGAAGTCATCGTTACGATTATGATGAATTACATTGCTTTGTATATGACAAGCGCTATTATTAAAGCCAACTTGTATGCAGGGAATGAAAAATCATACAACATTAAGGAAACGGCGTCTCTTGCTTCACCTTACTTGCAGTCTATAACAGATTACTCGCGTATGCATTACGGAATTGTGGTGGCCCTCGTAATGGCCGTTATGATGTGGTTCTTATTAGAGAAAACAACGAAAGGCTACGAACTCAAGGCTGTAGGTTATAACCAAAATGCTTCTCAATATGCCGGAATGAGCGTGGTGAAAAATATGGTGCTTTCGATGTCGATATCCGGTGCTTTTGCTGGTCTAGCAGGTGCGATGGAGGGGCTTGGAACGTTCCAAAATATGACGACGTTATCGGCTTTTACAGGAACAGGGTTTGATGGAATTGCGGTAGCTCTATTAGGAGCGAATCATCCACTAGGAATTGTACTCGCGGCGTTCTTGTTCGGGGGATTAAAAAGCGCGGCGCCTGAAATGAACTTTGTTGCGAACGTACCTTCTGAGCTCGTTGGTATTATTATTGCCCTGATTATTTTCTTTGTGGCATCAAGTTATTTCGTTCGCTGGCTGCTTAGCCGCTTTGTGAAGGAGGACCAAGAATGAACATAGTAGAGATTTTAGCCATTATTATTCCGACTGCCCTGTATTCTGCTGCACCACTCGTCTTTACTGCCCTTGGCGGCGTATTTAGTGAACGATCAGGTGTTGTCAATATTGGATTAGAGGGACTTATGCTTTTTGGGGCGTTTACGAGTATTACAACGACACTTCTGATGCAGGATTCCGTCGGAAGCGTGGCACCGTGGCTGTCGATTGTAATTGCTGGCATTGTGTGCGCGCTGTTTGCTATCATTCATGCCTTTGCGAGTATTACGCTAAAAGCAGATCAGGTTGTCAGCGGTGTGGCACTGAACTTTTTAGCCAGTGGTTTATCTGTTTTTATCATCAAGCAGCTGTTTGGAAAAGGACAAACCGATTTTATTACGTATCGAGTAGATAAAATCGACGTTCCAGGACTTTCTCAGATCCCTGTACTCGGTAAATGGTTTTTCTCTTCGATCCCTGTTACATCTTATCTTGCGATTATACTCGCCTTTGTCTGCTGGTACGTCTTATATAAAACTCCGTTTGGGCTTCGTCTTCGCTCGGTTGGAGAGCATCCGATGGCAGCAGATACAATGGGGATTAACGTCATCAAAATGCGGTATATCGGCGTTATTGTTTCTGGATTTTTTGCTGGAATTGGTGGGGCTGTATACGCTACGTCTATTTCAGGGAACTTCTCTGCGACGACGATTGCTGGGCAAGGATTTTTAGCGCTTGCGGCGTTGATCTTTGGGAAATGGCATCCGCTTGGAGCAATGGGTGCGGCGATCTTTTTCGGTCTCGCTCAATCACTAAGTATCACCGGGGCACAGATTCCTGTGTTACAGGATATTCCGTCCGTATACTTAAGAATTGCGCCGTACGTCCTAACGATTCTAGCATTGACAGGATTTGTTGGACGAGCGGAAGGACCTAAAGCACTCGGAACATCGTATGAAAAAGGAAAGAGATAACATAAAAAGCGCAATGATGACGGAACTTCCTCTTATGAGTCGTTCATGTCACATTGTGCTTTTTATTTAGAAGGGATTGCTTGCATTTATACGTAAACTACTATTAAATGAAAACGATATAATTTTAGGAAAAAGAGGTAGAACAGATGAAAGCACTTGTATTTAAAAAATTTGGTGGACCAGACGTATTAACATACGAGACGATCCCTGATCCTGTTATAAAAGAAGATGAAGTTCTTGTTCGTATGAAAGCAATTGGCCTAAACTTTGCAGACGTGTATCGACGCAAAGGAAATTATCATTTAGTCGGCAATCCTCCGTATATTTTAGGATACGAAGGTGCGGGAGTGGTGGAAGCTGTTGGGGATGCGGTACAAGGATTCAAAAAAGGTGATCGCATCGCGTTTGCGGATGTACCACATGCGAACGCTGAGCTTGCTGCTGTTCCGAAGGACAGAATCATTCCTATCCCTGATGGTATTTCGTTCGAAACGGCTGCATCCTTGCTTTTACAAGGATTAACCGCGCACTACTTAACAAAAGACAGCTACAAAATCCAAGAGGGTGACGTAGTCCTTGTCCACGCGGCGGCTGGCGGTGTTGGTCAGCTTCTCGTTCAAATCGTAAATCTACTAGGCGGGACGGTAATCGGGTTAACGTCTTCAGCAGAAAAGGCAGCGAAAGCGAAAGAGCTAGGAGCTACATCTGTTTACCTATATGAAGAAAACTGGGTGGAAAAAGTGAAGGAAGCTTATCCAAACGGCGTTGATGTAGCCTATGATTCTGTCGGAGCGACGTTAATGGATAGTTTTTCATCGGTACGAACAGGCGGAACCGTCGTCTTTTACGGAATGGCAGGTGGAGATCCAGCTCTTGTTGATCCACGCATGCTGATGGATACGTCGAAAACGTTGACTGGCGGAGATCTGTGGAACGTTTTAACGTCTCATGAGGAGCGCGTTGGAAGATCGTCTGAATTGTTTACATGGATGCTAGAAGAGAAGCTGCGTTTGCCAGCTCCTACAGTCTTTGCACTACAGGATGGACAGAAAGCCCACGAGTATTTAGAAAGTCGAAAGAGCACAGGGAAGATTTTATTGCTTCCTTAAGCGGTGTCCTTGCACAAAAAAAGAAGCGCATCAAAGCGCTTCTTTCTTTATAATTCTAATGTTTGTGGATCTTCTTTTTTGCTATTCATAAGACGAATAGAAGAAGGTTTAATTTTTAGGACCACATAGTGTGGATCGTTTGGTCCGTCAAACCATTCGTCAAAGTTATCTTGCCAAAGCTTTTTCTTTAAGTCCTCAGATTCTTCGACAGATGCCGTACCTTGTACCTCAACGTACAAATCCCCATATCCTTCGCCGTTATAGCCAAGTAAGATATGAACGTTTGGATTTTTTTCAATTTCATCCGTTTTATGTGTTTGATCGCTTGTAGGTGTGTATAAAGTAAAGTCGTCATTGAAAAACGTCATGTAGCGCGTATGCGGCTTATCGTTTACTACTGTTGCTAATGTTCCGATTTTGTTTTCTTCCATCACTTGTTCAATTTTTGTCTTTAACTCTTGTTGGTTCATCTGTATCAGCTCCTAATATGTAATGTTAGTATGTGTATTCCTCAATTGAATGAGCGTTAAACCTCTCTTTTACAGTATGTCTTATAATGAAAAGAACATGTGCCTGAACGGATCGGTCTTTACTATCGCAGGAGAAGTATTCATGTCTATCTTTGAAAAGGGATAGGATCTTGTGAAAAAAGAACGTCGTTATGGTGGAAAAGGCTTTGCAAGAAGACTAAAAAGAAGTAAGGTAGAAAAAGGAATACAAAATAGAAATGAGGTCTCACGGTGAATCTAACTGAAATGGAACACCAGGTGACAAAAGGAACGAAGCGAAGAGCGCACGTGATCGGACTCATTCTTGCCCTTCATTTCGGCTTAACGGGATTTTGGATTTTTCAAAATGAATGGCTTTTCGCTTGTATAAACGGTACTTGCATGTTGGTGACGGTCCCGGTCATTTGGCGCCATTTAGCGATGGAGAAAAAACGTATGAAGCAAATTGAGCGACGAAAAGAATTTTTATGATCACTATTCTCAACAATTAATTCCCTCTTCGTGTAAAAGCGAAGAGGGTTTTTTAGGCACCTTATTTTACTATTTGTGCGTTACAGATTAGAATAATGACGAGCAACCTTGTAAAGGAGAATGAAACATGGCAGAGCATCACTTTCATTTAAAAGCAGATTGGCCGGGTGGTCGAAACGATGTTGGTACACTAACGGCTGACCGTCTTCATACAAAGATATCGATTCCTCCCGAAATGAACGGACCCGGAGTAGGGACAAATCCAGATGAAATGCTCCTAGGAGCAGCAGCAACTTGCTATATCATCACCCTTGCTGCAATGTTAGAAAGAAAAGGGATTACTCCTCTTTCACTATCATTGGATTCAGAAGGCGTTGTCGACGTCACAAACGGTGTATTTACCTATAAGAAAATTATTCATCGACCTCTTCTAGAACTAGATCGAACGCTAACGGATCAGCAGCTTGACACGGTTGAAATTTTAGTCGAGCAGGCGGAAAAATCTTGCATGATTTCCCGTGCTATTCAGGGCAATGTAGAGCTAGAACTAGATCCAATCATTAACGTGAAGTAATAAACGGCCAAACCCAGGCGTGGGTTTGGCCGTTTTCTTTTGAGAAAATGAATCTTTCGGACGCTAAAATTTTCGGTTTGCTAAATGATTTCAGAAAATTTTAAATTTTCTAAAAACTATGTCAGAACCTCTGACATAGTAGATGCATAGTGTCAGGACATCTCTTATAATTAGAAAAAAATTACTATAAAACAAAAAAATGTATGCTAGAGGTGGTGGTGTCCGCTATATACATAAGGTAGTAAGTCCTAACAAAGCATCTAAATATGAGGGGGATTTTAATGCTTACGAAGAAGATTATGTCGGTGGCGCTTATGTCTACACTTGCAATGGGGATTATGGCAGGGTGTTCTGGAGCAAAGGATTCATCTGGAGGAGAAAGCAACGGGAAAGTAATTAAAATTGCAACTCAGTCACCGCTGTCAGGTGGAAGCGCAACGCTTGGAGACGCCATTAAACTAGGAGCTCAGCTTGCACTTGAGGAAGAAAAATCGGCATTTGACAAATTAGGATACAAGCTCCAGCTTGCACCTTATGATGACCAAGGCGATTCGAAAAAAGGCGTTGCCAACGCTCAGCTTATTGGGTCAGATAAATCAATTTACGGCGTAGTGGGTCACTTGAACTCTGGTGTTACGATTCCATCATCAGAGACGTACGAAAAGTACAATATCCCAATGATTTCACCAGCGAGTACTGCAACGGACGTGACGGATCGTAAATTAAAATCCGTTAACCGCATCGTCGCTAGAGACGATTTCCAAGGACCAGCAGGAGCTAAGTATGCGGTAGAAGAGCTAAAAGCGAAAAATATTTTCATTGTTCAAGATAAAACGGCTTACGGTCAAGGACTAGCAGATGCGTTTAAAGGCGCGGCTGAAGAGCTAGGCGCAAAGATCCAAGGATATGAAGGAATCACGGTTGGGGAAAAAGATTTTAACGGCGTGCTGAACCAAATTTCAGCTGCGAAGCCAGACCTTGTCTACTTTGGTGGACTTTATGCAGAAGGTGGACTACTTATTAAGCAGGCGCGTGATAAAGGAATTAAAGCGAAATTTATGGGTGGAGACGGATTAGATTCTTCTACTCTAGTTGATATCGCAGGAGAAGCTGTAAAAGATACGTATTTAACGTCTGTTGCAGGAGATGCAAGCAGCACAAAATTTGCGAAAGATTACAAAGCAAAATTTAATAAAAACGTTGAGTCATATTCGATTTATGGCTATGATTCCATGAAAGTAATGCTACAAGGAATTAAAAATGCGATTGAAGACAATAACGGAAAGCTTCCTGATCGTGCAAAAGTACGTGATGCAGTAAGAGCAATTACGGATTACAAAGGAGAGCTAACACAGGTAGGCTTTGACGACAAAGGTGATAATAAGTTTGCGAAAATCTTCATCTATAAATTTGATGAAGCGAAGTATCCGGCAAAACAAGAGGGAGAAATTACGCAGTAATAGTTGAACACAAAAGCACCCGATGGCTGTTGAAACGGTCAAAAAACCGTGTCGATTCTGACATCGGGTGTTTTTTTACACCAAATTATACGTAAAGGAAGGGAACGGTATGCTGGATCAAATTCTTCAAACATTGCCTCAAGTGTTAATTGACGGTCTTACTCTCGGAGCTGTATATGCCGTTATTGCACTCGGGTATACGATGGTATATGGAATTTTAGAGCTCATCAATTTCGCTCACGGTGAAATTTTTATGACAGGTGCGTTTATTGGAACCGCCATTTTAATGACATTTTCTGGTCTTGGCTGGTTAAGTGCATTACCAGCTGTTATTGCACTTATTATTGTCCTTGTTTTAACAAGTTTGGCCACAGGCGTTTTAGGGATGGGAATTGAACGTGTCGCTTATCGCCCATTGCGAAAGGCGTCAAAGCTTATCGTTCTGATTACGGCGATCGGCGTTTCTTTTTTGCTACAAGATCTTGTGCGCTTTATCTCGGAATTAAAGAATGGAAACTATATTGTGAATACACCAGCTCTTTTTTCTGGGCAAATCAACGTAAAAGCCTCGGCGCTTTTGTCTTCATTCAATGACGCAACGTTTAAAGTGACGTTTATCGTTGTATTAATAGTAGCTGTCATCATGATGATTGGATTAGAGTTTTTTGTGAATAAATCAAAATGGGGCATGGCAATGCGAGCAGTTGCCCAAGATCCTGATACGGCTTCATTAATGTCAATTAACGTGAACAAAGTCATCTCACTTACATTCTTTATCGGTTCTGCTCTAGGAGGAGCTACAGGTGTTTTATTTGCCCTCCATTATGGCACCATCGATCCTTATATCGGTTTCATCTTAGGACTTAAGGCTTTTACAGCTGCAGTATTAGGAGGAATCGGCAACATTCGTGGCGCAATGTTTGGCGGATTGCTACTAGGCGTGCTGGAAATGTTTGCGGCAGCAAACTTATCGATTATGACAGGAAACGTGTTCGGCGCAGAGTACAAGGACGTGTTCGCATTTGCGATTTTAATTCTCGTGCTTATTTTTAAACCAGAAGGGTTGCTTGGAAAAGCAGTCGTAGAGAAAGTGTAGGTGAGGAAGATGAAAAAGCTGCTAGATGCATTAAAGGTAAACAAACGTGCACAAATCATTTTGTTGGTATGTTACATCGCCATTACGAGTCTGAGCCTCTTTTTTGCTCAAAAATCCGTCATCGCGTTTCTCTTGTTGCTATTTTCACTGCTGTTGCTTTACTATACGTCATTTCAAAATCGAACGAAATGGCTGATCGCGGGGCTTATATTGGTTGTATTGCTTCCCTTTTCAGCCAGTCAAGGAGATGCCTATCAATCTTACATGGAGGTCGCAACGCTCGTTGGTATTTATGTGGCAATGGCGCTTGGGCTTAACATCGTAGTCGGTCTTGCTGGGCTGCTTGATCTTGGATTTGTCGCCTTTTTTGCAGTAGGAGCATACACGTATGGGATTTTTGCCACTGCGCAGGCATCTAATTTTATGCCGTTTGGGTCGTTTCCACTATCAGGTGAAAGCTTTTGGGTGTTCATTTTACTCGGATGCTTTGTCGCAGCTCTCTTTGGTGTTTTGCTTGGTATACCGGTACTTCGTGTAAAAGGTGATTACTTAGCAATCGTAACATTAGGGTTTGGAGAAATTATCCGAATCATTTTCAATAATTTAGACAAGCCCATCAATATTACAAACGGTGCAATGGGACTTTCTTCGATAACACCACCAGAAATTTTCGGAATTAAGCTTATCTATCCAAATCAATTTTATTTCGTCACATTGGTTATTCTACTGTTTGTCATTTTTACGGTAAGGCGCTTGGAGCATTCCAAGATCGGACGCTCCTGGAAAGCGGTAAGAGAGAACGAAATTGCTGCACAAGCAATGGGGATTCCACTTGTTCGCACAAAACTGTTAGCCTTTGCTATCGGTGCTTCCTTTTCAGGAATGATGGGAGTCGTATTTGCGGCAAAGCAAACGTTCGTTGACCCGACAAGCTTTACGCTGTTAGAGTCGATTACCATTTTAGTTATGGTTATTTTAGGTGGGATGGGCAGTGTTCCAGGCGTTATTTTAGGAGCCGCATGCGTTACCATTCTGAACTTACAGGTATTGACGGAGCTTACAGATTGGTTCAACCAGCTCAGTCTAAATGGAGTCATCACAATCCCAGACGCGCTCTCACCAGCTAAAATGCAACGATTTATTTTCGGAGCATTGCTCATTATTTTTGCGCTTTACCGACCGCAGGGATTAATACCAAGTAAAAGCGTAAAATTCGACCTTAAAGATCTCAAAGAAGAAGACGAGACAATCACGGTACCTGCCAATAAGACGGAAAAACTGAACGCTTAGGGAGGATCTTATGAGTACGCTACAAGTAAAAAATTTAACGAAGACCTTTGGGGGATTAACCGCAAACTCAGATATCACGATGGACGTAGCGCCAAATTCGATTACGGCCGTCATTGGACCTAACGGAGCTGGAAAAACAACCTTTTTTAATATGATTACAGGCGTGTATCAGCCAACATCAGGAGATATCATTTTAAATGACAAATCCATCGCTAAATTAAAGCCTCATGAAGTATCGAAGCGTGGAATTGCCCGTACGTTTCAAAATATCCGATTGTTCGGAGATGTAACCGTTCTTGAAAACGTAATGGTTGGTATGCACAATCACTTGAAAGTAGGGCTAGTAGGAACGCTACTTGGTCTTCCGAACGTTCGCAGACAGGAAAAAGAAGCGAAAAAGGAAGCGTATCGCCTGCTCGAATACGTGGGGCTAGAAGCCTTCTACAATGAGCTTGCAAGCAATCTTTCCTACGGAGCACAGAGACGTTTGGAAATTGCACGGGCATTGGCAACCAAGCCTTCTCTTCTTTTGTTAGATGAGCCAGCAGCAGGGATGAATCCAAGAGAAACGAGAGAACTGACGGCTCTCATTAATCGAATCCGGCACGAGCTTGATGTGACGATTGTATTAATTGAACATGACATGAAGCTTGTGATGGAAATTTCAGATCATATTGTTGTACTTGATCATGGAGAGAAAATTGCTGAAGGCAAAGCTGACGATATTAGAAATCACCCAAAAGTCATTGAAGCTTACCTTGGTAAGGGAGCCGCTACATTGTAGGAGGGAAATTCATGAGTTTACTAGAATTAAAAAACATTGAAACGTATTATGGTAAAATTCAGGCGCTAAAAAATATTAGCTTGACGGTCAATCGAGGAGAAATTGTGACGCTAATTGGAAGTAACGGAGCGGGAAAATCGACAACGCTCAAATCGGTGAGCGGCCAGGTCAAGCTAGGTGCAGGGTCCATTCTTTTTAACGGAAAAGACATCACAAAGCTCCCTGCGCATGATACAACGCTCCTAGGCATTGCACACGTCCCCGAGGGAAGACGTATTTTCCCTCGTATGACAGTGAAAGAAAACTTAATGGTCGGGGCATTTGGGGTGAAAAATAAAAAGCAGGTTCAAGAACAGCTAGAGCGAGTATTTTCCTATTTTCCTAAACTAAAAGAACGTCTAGATCAAAAGGGAGGAACGATGAGTGGAGGCGAGCAGCAAATGCTTGCCATTGGTAGAGCGCTTATGATGAAGCCAGATCTTCTCATGCTTGATGAGCCATCAATGGGTCTTGCGCCGATCATCGTCGAACAAATTTTCGAGATCATTAAAGAGTTAAATAATGAAGGAATGACGATCTTGCTAGTGGAGCAAAATGCGTATCAGGCGCTGCAGATTGCTCATCGTGGATACGTTATTCAAACGGGAGAAATAATCTTACAAGGACCCGGCGAGGAACTGCTTCACAACAATCAAATACGTGAAGCATATCTTGCTTAGAAAAAAGGCACAGAGAATTCGTTCTTTGTGCCTTTTTTCATGAAACAGACATAGCAGAGACGTTTTTAAAATAAATAATAAAAATGAAAGCGTTTTACTATTTGTGGAACCATTCAAGAAACGATACGATACATATAAAGAAAAAAAGCTTTAAGATAAGGAAGGATGTTTATCGTGAACTTATCTGGAACGTTTGAAAAAGGTTATATGAGCGGTCGGTCCTATTTTTTATATGAGCCAAGTCATCTTGAGGAAGGTAAGACTTATCCTCTTGTAGTAATGCTACACGGGTGTAACCAAAGCGCTGAAGAATTTGCAAGAGCGACAAAAATGAATGAAGTGGCTAAAGAGGAAGCGTTTTTTGTTCTGTATCCAGAGCAATCACAGTGGGCGAATCCGCGAAAATGCTGGAACTGGTTCGAAACCTACCATCAAAAACGCAAGCGCGGGGAGCCTATGATGATTGCCAACATGGTGCAAGGAATTGAACGACTGTATCCTGTTGATGCCTCTCGTGTATACGTTGCAGGTCTTTCTGCAGGAGGCGCGATGAGCGTCATTATGGGAGCAACTTATCCAGATTTATTTGCTGCTGTTGGGGTCAGTGCTGGGCTAGAGTACGGGGCAGCGAACAATATTTTAGAATCCGTTCAGGCAATGGAACGCGGAGGCCCCTCTGCTAAAGTACAAGGAGTAAAGGCATATGAGGCAATGAAAGAATATGCTCGCCCGGTCCCGTTAATGGTTTTTCATGGAGACGAAGATAAGCGTGTTCATGTCGTAAACAGTGATCAAATTATCATTCAGTGGTGCCGGATGAATAATCTAGCTGCTCTTCAAGAGAACGAAGGGTGGATTGACGATGAAACCGACCATGTTTCGACCCATACTCCGGTAAGAGGGCGTTCATATACCCGCTACGTCTATAAAAATAAAGATGATGTCTCTTGGCTTGAGAAAGTCATCGTGCATAAAATGGGGCATTGCTGGGCGGGTGGAAATGGAAATGAAAAATACACCGATTCAAGCGGTCCTAATGCGAGTAAAATGCTGTGGAATTTTTTAAAACAGTGGAGAATACCCTCAAACAGTGTAGACGAATAAAACGCTGTTTGAGGGTATTTTTTGTTCAAACGTTTACTAGTTTGTATGTTTAGTTTACATATATCAACAGAATGATTATTATACTAGGAAAAATCCCTGCAAAAAGACGCTTTTTTTAGATGAAAAATATATCCGAGTTTCTACATATAAAAATGTAGTCGCTTATGAAAGGGTTTACCACAGCGAAAAGAAATCTTTTAAAAAAATTTTCATTATTTTTATAAAAATATGATTTTATGTTTTGAGGATTTTGTCAAACAGTGTTAAAATAGGGACGTAGGAAACAGTAGTGACGATAAATTGCATCGTTCACTGCTCATTATTCTCACAATCCGAAACGATTAGGGAAAGTTGGGGGTATTCTCATGTATAAGCAGACAACAAAGGGAGACGAACCGTGGCAAAAGTTTTTAGGACCAAATCTTGGTTACGTCATGGACATGTACGAACATTATGTAAACGACCCTGAATCCGTAGATCCAGAGTTAAAAGAATTATTTGAACAGTATGGACCACCTACGGCATCTGAAACAGCCGAACAATTTGATCGAAAGGCTTCCCATGAAAACGCAAATGAAAGCGTTAACCAGGAAGGACTTTCCAACGTGTATAAGGTAGCTGCTGCTGTGAAGCTAGCAGAAAATATTCGAACATATGGTCATCTGTATGCAGATATTTATCCACTTCACAATAATCCAGCAGAAAAGGATTTATTACAGCTTGATACATATGATCTGACGGAAGCTGATTTAAAAGCGATTCCGGTCAACCTGCTATGTAAAAATGCACCCGAACTTGTTCAAACTGGATGGGATGCAATTCAATACTTGAAAGCGCTCTATACAAAAGCGATTACGTTTGAATTTCAACATGTACATGAACAAGAAGAAAATGCATGGTTAACAGAAATGGTGGAGTCAGGATCTATTTTCCGCACCATGTCTACAGAGAAAAAATCCGCTGTACTAGAACGTTTAACAGAAGTGGAAGAGTTTGAAAAGTTTCTCCATAAAACGTTCGTAGGACAAAAACGATTCTCAGTAGAAGGACTAGATGTATTAATTCCTGTATTGGATGAAATCGTGGCAGAGTCCGTTCAAGTTGGAGCGAAGAATATCAATATCGGTATGGCTCACCGCGGACGACTAAATGTGTTAGCACACGTGCTTGGAAAGCCATATGAAGCAATTTTTGCTGAATTCCAGCATGCACCAAACAAAGAACTTGTTCCTTCAGAAGGATCAACAGGCATCAACTATGGTTGGAGTGGAGACGTTAAGTACCATTTAGGTGCGGATCGTCAAATTAAGCATGACCGCATCGGCCGCGCTCGTTTAACTCTTGCAAATAATCCAAGTCACTTAGAGTTTGTTAACCCTGTAGTGGAAGGTTTTACAAGAGCAGCCCAAGAGGAGCGTACAAAATCAGGATTCCCAACTCAAGACGTGGAAGAGTCCTATGCTATTTTAATTCACGGTGATGCGGCTTTCCCAGGTGAGGGAATTGTTGCAGAAACGTTAAATATGAGTCGCCTACGCGGCTACCAAACGGGTGGAACGATCCATATTATTGCGAACAATATGATCGGATTCACGACTGAGAGCTATGATTCTCGCTCAACAAAATATGCAAGTGATCTAGCAAAAGGCTATGAGATTCCAATTGTTCACGTGAATGCTGATAATCCGGAAGCTTGTCTTGCAGCTGCATACTTTGCCTATGAATATCGCAAACGTTTCAACAAAGATTTCTTAATTGACTTGATTGGGTATCGTCGTTTTGGACATAACGAAATGGATGAGCCTTCTACAACACAGCCGAAGCTTTATGAAATCGTTCGTAAGCATCCAACAGTGCGCGAGATCTATGCAACGAAACTTCAAGAGCAGCAAGCTCTTTCAGCTGAAAAAGTAGAAGAAATCAATCAACGTGTTCAAAACAAGCTACAAACGGCTTACGACAAAGTTCCAAACAAAACCGTTCATTCTGGCGTATTGCTTCCAGTGGTGAAAGAGCAGGCTTTACCTGAGCTTCCAACAGCTGTTGATGCAGATACACTTCAAGAGCTTGGAGAGCATTTTGTACAGTGGCCAGAAAACTTTAAAGTATTCCCGAAACTAGCTCGTATTTTAGAGCGACGTTCTAAAGCTTTAAAAGAAGATGGAAAAATTGATTGGTCTCTTGGAGAAGCGTTAGCATTTGCAACTATTTTACAAGATGGTACACCAATCCGTATTACAGGACAGGATTCCGAGCGTGGAACGTTCGCACAGCGTAATATCATGCTTCACGATATGAACACGAACGAGACGTATTCACCGCTTCATAAAATACCGGACGTAAACGCAACGTTTGCTGTTCATAACAGTCCGCTATCAGAAGGATCTGTCATCGGTTTTGAATATGGCTACAACGTTTTTGCGCCAGAAACCCTTGTATTATGGGAAGCTCAGTTCGGTGATTTTGCCAATGCAGGTCAAGTACTATTTGATCAGTTCATTTCGGCAGGAGAAGCGAAATGGGGACAAAAATCAGGAATGGTTCTTTTACTGCCACATGCATATGAAGGCCAAGGACCTGAGCATTCAAGCGGTCGTCTAGAACGATACTTGCAATCGGCTGCTGAAAACAACTGGACGGTTGCGAACGTAACAACAGCGGCACAGTATTTCCATCTTTTACGCCGTCAAGCTGCGGTATTAAATACGAAGGATGCGCGTCCGTTAGTCGTTATGACGCCGAAGAGCCTGTTGCGTAATCCAAACTCTGTATCAGATCTTGGTGAATTAACAGCTGGTTCATTCCAAGCAATTCTTGAAGAGCCGCTTTTAGGAAAGAACTCTGCTAAAGTTGAGCGCGTCGTACTTGGAAGCGGAAAAATCACGGTTGATTTAAAAGAAGCCGTGCAAGAGCAAGCGGAAGAATTAGATTGGGTACACATTTTACGTGTGGAAGAAATCTATCCATTCCCAGCGGAGCAAATTAAAAAGGTGTTAAGCCGCTTTGATTCTTTAAAAGAAATCGTGTGGGTTCAAGAAGAGCCAGCTAACATGGGATCTTGGTCATTTGCAGAACCGCGAATCCATGAGCTAGCACCTGAAGGAGTTAAAGTAAGTTACGTGGGACGTGAACGTCGTTCAAGTACGGCTGAAGGGGACCCAACTGTTCATAAGAAAGAACAGCAACGTATTATCGACAACGTGTTAACAAGACAAGAAATTACGATTGAAAACGCAGTTACTCGCTAGGTAGACAGAAAGGGGAAAATTAAAATGCCAGAAATGAAAGTTCCAGAATTAGCCGAATCCATCTCAGAAGGTACAGTTGCACAGTGGTTAAAGCAAGTAGGGGAGCAAGTTGAAAAGGGAGAATACATCGTTGAGCTTGAAACTGATAAAGTAAACGTTGAGTTAATGGCCGAAGAGTCTGGCGTATTAACACAAGTTCTAAAAGAAGCGGGCGACATCGTAAAAGTTGGAGAAACAATTGCGATGATCGATGCAAGCGGAGAAGCAGCAGCAACGGTTGAAGCGACTCCTGTTCAAGAAGCACCAGCGACAGAAGCGAAGCCAGAAGTGAAAAACGAACAGGCTGTACCTGAGCAAGCAAAAGGTCCAGCAAAAGAAGAAGCGAAGCAATGGACGGTAGCTTCTCCAGCTGCTCGCAAATTAGCGAGAGAGCGTGGAATTGACTTAAGTCAAGTACCAACAGCTGATCCAATCGGCCGTGTTCGCAAGCAGGACGTTGAAACTTATCAAACACCTGCACCGAAGCCAGCAGCTTCTAACTCTTCAGCTGTACCAGCGGTTGAACCAGCGAAAAAAGCTGATGCAGAGGATTCAACAAAGCCGGTTGAACGCGTTCGCATGTCTCGCCGTCGTCAAACAATCGCGAAACGTTTAGTAGAAGTACAACAAACAGCAGCGATGCTAACAACGTTTAACGAAGTGGATATGACAGCGGTAATGGACATTCGTAAGCGCCGCAAAGATAAATTCTTTGAGCAACATGATGTTCGTCTAGGATTCATGTCATTCTTCACAAAAGCAGTCGTAGCAGCATTAAAACAATTCCCGCTGTTAAATGCTGAAATTCAAGGTGATGAGCTCCTAATCAAGAAATATTACGATATCGGTGTTGCAGTTGCAGCTGAAGAAGGATTAGTAGTACCAGTTGTACGCGATGCAGATCGTTTATCATTTGCAGGCATTGAAAGCAGTATTGGCGACCTAGCGGTAAAAGCTCGTAACAATAAATTAAGTCTTAAAGACTTACAAGGTGGAACATTCACAATCACAAACGGTGGAGTATTCGGTTCTTTACTATCTACTCCGATCTTAAATGCTCCTCAAGTTGGGATTTTAGGAATGCATAAAATCCAACTTCGCCCAGTAGCAATTGACAAAGATCATTCTGAAAACCGTCCGATGATGTATATCGCCCTTTCATATGATCATCGTATCGTTGACGGAAAAGAAGCCGTAAGCTTCCTAGCAATGGTGAAGGATTTACTTGAAGATCCAGAAACATTACTATTAGAAGGCTGATTGCAATAAAAAAAGGCAACCCTCGGGTTGTCTTTTTTTTGTTTTAAGGACTGTTTTTGGTGAGCATAAAAGAGCTTATTTATCCTTGAAACGCTGCTACTTCAATAAGAAATATAAAAAAACGAGAAGCTATTTTGCACTTCTCGTTCATAATCGCTTTTATTCATGATTCCCGAATTTGGCCCGTTCCTTTGACAATGGATTTTGTTGTGGTCAATGCTTTAACCCCCATCGGTCCTCTGGCATGAAGCTTTTGTGTGCTGATCCCGATTTCAGCGCCAAAACCGAACTGCTCGCCGTCAGTGAAGCGGGTAGAGGCATTGTGGTAGACAACCGCTGCGTCGACTTCTTGTAGAAATTGATCCACGTGTTCTTGTGTTTCGCTAATAATGGCTTCCGAGTGCATCGTGCCGTACTGATCGATATGAGCAACGGCGTGATTTGTATCGTCAACAATTTTAGCAGCAAGAATAGGAGCTAAAAATTCATTTTCCCAATCCCACTCTGTTGCCGCTTTTACATAGGAGAACGTGTTTGCGAGTGCTTCATCTCCTCGTATTTCAATGTGGTGCTGGTGAAGAAACTCAATGAATGGCCGCGTATGTGACCAATTCTGATGGATGAGAACCGTTTCAACTGAATTGCACACAGATGGCCGCTGCATTTTTGCATTCAAGACGATGTCACACGCCATATGGAATGAAGCGGTCTCATCAATGAACATATGACAATTTCCAACGCCTGTTTCTAGCACCGGAACAGTGGCTTTTTGAATAACGTTTTGAATAAGACTAGCACCGCCTCTCGGAATTAAGACATCTAAATATCCGTTCAGCCTGAACAATTCTTCAGCTGTTTCATGACTCGTGTCTTCTAAAAGCTCGATGGCATGGGGAGAGATTTTACTTTTACTTAGCGCCTGTTTCATGATGTGAACGAGTGCGCGATTGGTATGAATAGCAGATGAGCTACCTCGTAAAAGTACGCAGTTCCCTGTTTTTAAACAAAGTGCCGCTGCGTCAATGGTTACATTTGGTCTTGCTTCGTATACCATCCCTACAACACCAAGAGGAACACAGATCGATTGGATAGAAAGTCCATTGGGACGATTCCATGACTCAATTGTTTCACCGATAGGATCGTCAAGCTCGGCAAGCTGAATCAATCCTTCAATTATTTGTTGAATGCGCTCTTGGGTTAATAAGAGACGATCAAATAGAGAAGGAGACCAGTTCGCTAGCTTTCCGCTTTCAATATCTAGAGAATTTTCTTGTAAAATATAATCCTGATTGCGACGTAATTCGTCTGCTATCAGAAGAAGCGCATCGTTTTTGGCTGCTGTTGATTGCTTTTGCAAGCTCTTAGTTGTTTGGTTAAGAATACGTGCTTTTTCCATCAATTCACTCATTTTTGATTCCTTCCTTTCGCACTGTAATCCATTGATCTCGATGAATAACGGCTGCCTTTTTACCATTTATTAATGTCTTTGCCTCAGAACTAGAACGCCCTTTGATGACATCAATTTCTGTTGACGAATACGATACTTGGCCTTTACCTATCAGCTTATTGTCTTTATTGACAACTTCAACAATCTCATTGGCACGAAACGTACCGCTTACTTCTTCTATACCCGCTGGAAGGAGACTTTTATGCTGGTAAATTAAAGCTTTTTCAGCCCCCACATCGACTCTTATCTTTCCAGCGATTGGTGCGTAGTGAGCGATCCACTGTTTTTTTGTCTCCATTTGCGTTTGAAAGGGGCTTCCAATATACGTGCCATCGCCTTTACCTTCAATGATATCAAGTAACTTTCGTTCATGATCCCCTTTACCTACGAATACACTTACACCTAAGGAAAGAGCAGTTTGAGCTGCTAATAATTTAGAGCGCATGCCGCCTGTTCCAACTGCTGATTCACTATCACCACCAAGAGCTAAAATTTCCTCTGTTAAAGAGGGGATAAATGAATATTTTTTCGCGTTCGGATTTGTGAAAGGATTTTCATCATATAAGCCGTTAATGTCCGTTAAAATAATGAGGGCATTGGCGTGAAGAAAGCCGCTCACAAGTGCTGATAGCATATCGTTGTCACCAAAGGTAAGTTCATCGGTTGCAACAGAGTCATTTTCATTGATGATCGGCACAGCTCCGCCTTTCAATAATTCTGTAATCGTTGCATATATATTTCGAAAGCGATACTGCTCGTAAAAATCTCCTCGGGTAAGTAATAGCTGAGCTGTTGGAATATGATAAGGCGCAAATGCTTTATTGTAGCCCTCCATTAAAAGTCCTTGTCCCACAGCAGCTGAGGCCTGCTTGCCAGCGAGTGTTTTTGGACGTGTCGCATAGGGAAGCGCTGAAAAACCAGCTGCGACTGCTCCAGAAGAAATTAAAATAACGTCATGACCTTGTTTTTTTAGAAGTTGTATGGCCTTGACATGTTCTTCAAGTTTTTCGTAGGAAAGCTTTCCTTCAGATGTTGTAAGAGAGCTGCTTCCTATTTTGACGACAATTCGTTGTTTTTTCATCTCTTCACCTCATTACACATATAAAAAAGCGATTCTTTCGTCCTAAAAAAGGACGAAAGAATCGCTTCCGTGGTACCACCTTTATTGATGCCGAAGCACCCGCTTGATCCTGTATCGTTGGAGGGGACGGCTTATGTTTTCATAAGCTAGCTTGAAAGGGCAGGTTCAATCTGATGAACGTAAGGAACCTTACAGCCTGTGAGTTCCATTCTCTTCTACGTATTTCATAATTTACTAATCCCATACTTTTAATGTATTAATGTTAACAGTAATTATCTAGAAAACGTCGCTATTTGTCAATTAATTGTTAGAAAATTTTAAAATAAAATTATTTTTGAAAGAAAAAGAATGTATTTACAGAAATAGACATATTCATATATAATTAATTTTCTGGGTTTGAATTCGCTTACATAAAAGGGGATGTACGAATGATTGAAGTCAAAAACATCAGCAAGAATTACCGGATATTTGAACGTGATCCCGGTCTTAAGGGAGCTATAAAATCGCTCTTTCATCGCAAGTTTCAGGTAAAATCGGCGGTAAACAACGTTAGTTTTACCATCCCTAAGGGAGAAATTATCGGCTATATTGGATCAAATGGGGCAGGGAAATCAACGACAATCAAAATGATCAGTGGAATTCTAACGCCTGATGAAGGGGAAATTACGGTAAATGGTATTATTCCATATAAGGATAGAATGGAAAATGCGAAAATTATTGGGGCTGTATTCGGACAGCGAACGCAATTATTTTGGGATATTCCTGTTCAGGAGTCGCTTCAACTGCTTAAGCACATTTATGAAATTCCAGAAGAACAATATCAGAAAAATTTGGCGGTTTTCCGAGACGTGCTCGATTTAGACCCGCTTCTGTCCATTCCAGTTCGTCAATTATCACTTGGACAAAAAATGAGATGTGAGCTAGCGGCAGCGTTTTTACATAATCCATCCGTTGTATATTTGGATGAGCCGACGATTGGTCTAGATGCATCGGTCAAAATTAAAATTCGTCAATTTATTAAGGAAATGAATAAGCGCTATGAAACCACCATTATTTTGACTACGCACGACATGCAAGATATTGAGGAGCTGTGTCACCGCGTGATCATTTTAGATAAGGGAATCGTCATTTATGATGGCAGTTTGCTAGGTCTTAAACAGCGCACGACGTTTAATCGTATGATTGAACTAGAAGTTGAAGAAGATCTTGACGATTTTCCACTTCCAGCTTCACTTCAAGGAAGCGTAGAGGTCGAACGAAAAGATGATCAAAAGCTTGTGTTGTACTTTAACACGGCCCAAATTAGCGTAGCTGTAATTATGAAGGCGATTATGGAAGCATATCCGGTTGTTGATTTTACGGTAACAGAGCCAAGTATTGAATCCATTGTTCAAGAGATTTATGAGCGGGAGGTTAAGCAATGCGAAAGTACTGGCACTTATTAAAATCACAAATGCAAATAGAAACGGCTTATATGGCGTGGTACTGGGCAGACACTATATCCGGCATTTTGCGTCTGTTTATCATGTATTTTTTCTGGGCAGCCGTTTTTCAAAACCGGCAGTCGGTTGGAGAATTAACCTTTCAAGCAATGATTACCTACGTCATTATTGCGATGACTTTAGAGGCCTTTGTAGCAGGAGTCGGGAAAACGATTGCACAAGACATTAAGGGCGGAAATATTGCGCTAGAGCTTCTAAAGCCATACGACTATTTGACAAAGCTAATTTGGATGGATTTTGGATCAAAAATTAATGGATTTGTCCGAAGCGCACTTCCTATCTTACTGTTATCGTTCTTATTTTTAGATATTACGAAGCCGGCATCACTTTTAGCAGGGTGCTTTTTTATTCCAAGTATGGTAGCAGGGATTCTAATCGGAACGCAAATTGATTTAATTATTGGCGTGCTGGCATTTTGGACGGTGAATATATGGGGATTGGGCGTGCTTCGTGAGGCAATTGTCAAATTCTTTTCTGGTGCCCTAATTCCTCTCACGCTCTTTCCAGGATGGTTTCAAGAAGTCAGCCAATGGTTACCATTTCAATCGATGATCTATGTGCCTGTTGGTATCTATACAGGGCAGATCACTGGGGGACATATACTTACATCGTTTGCCATTCAATGTCTATGGTTACTGGCGATTTATGTAATTGTTCGTGTGATGTGGCAACAGGCTGTAAAACGAATTACGGTCTTTGGAGGATAGAAGCATGATAAAAAAATGGAAACGATATTTGTTTTTATACAGCAAGTACTTTAGCAATCATTTAAAAGTCATGATGGAATATAAAGCCGATTTTTATATTGGTATGTTTTCTGTTGCGATTCAGCAGTTCACGTCGCTTTTCTTTTTGAAAATCGTCTTTAATCATATTGATGTTTTAAAGGGATGGACGTTTTATGAAATTCTATTTATTTATGCCATCGCTTTTCTAGGCCGCTCGATTCATCACATCTTTTTTGATAATCTATGGACGCTTGGGTGGCAGTACGTTCGTACAGGTAATTTAGATCGACTATTGCTGCGCCCTGTAAATCCTTTGTTTCAGGTCATTTCTGAGCGCGTACAGCAGGATGGCTTCGGTCAGCTGTTAATCGGTCTTGTCGTCTTATTTACAGCTACGACACATTTAGACATCACTTGGTCAATCGGAAGTGTACTACTACTAGCGCTTGTTATTATCTCCAGCGGCTTTATTTTCGTCGCTATTAACCTATTTTTTATTTCTTTTTCCTTTTGGATGGTGGACAGTCTACCCATCGTAGCATCAGTTTTCCAACTCAGTGACTTTGCCCGATATCCGCTCACGATTTATCCAAAAGTCATTACGTATTTAATTACCTGGCTCATTCCATATGGGTTTACCGCTTTTTATCCAGCGGCTTTATTTTTTGAGCAAAAGGGTTACGCACTAACCGGCTTTTTAACACCACTTATCGCTATTTTATCGATGGTGATTGCCTATAAATTTTGGCAAAAGGGCTTGAAAAGCTTTGTGAGTACGGGCAGCTAATAAAGACTTTCAATGGTTTTACTAGTCAAGTGCAAATAACCAAATGACGATAATTTTTACATTAAAAAAAGCTTAGAGGATTTTTCTCTAAGCTTTTTTGTGCTTTACCGAATCTCCTACATGATCTAGGAAGAAACCAATCCTACTAATCCTAAAATAGAATACGAAATGTACCCTATTCCTGTGTATAAAACGATAAACCGTACGATCCAAGGAAGTTTAGTGGGCGGGGAAAACGCGACAACACCAACCACTAATGGCATCTTCTAACTTACATGACTGAAGTAAACGTACTACGTCAGCAGAAGACGATCTCTTGTCATTTTAATGGATAAATATGCTGGAAAAGGATCATTCTACAGACAGAACGATTGCGTGAGAGAATGATTTCTTATTAATAAAACTATGTTCCAAATAATCAATATTAAATAAAGTTATGCAGCAAAGGGGTTTTCCTATTGATTATGTATGAAAAACATGAAAAAATAGGGGAAGAATAACGATAAGTGCTAGATTTTTCTTTTGTTTTCGTTAATATAAAAGAGAAGATATTTTTACGTAGGAGGAATAACGATGATTCACTTAGATTGGAAAGACCGCGAGACGATTAAAACGGTAAAGTGCATTCATACAAATGCCGCAAAATACATGGTAAACAATGTGTTAACGGAAGGAAATACATACGACGTAAAAAATGAAACAGAAGAGTTTTACTTTGTCGTAGACAACACAGGAAAAGTTGGCGGCTACTACAAAGATTACTTTGAGGCGTAAAAAAGGAGCAGACTATCTGCTCTTTTTCTGTTCGGTTTATGCAAATAAAAGACGGATCACTTATGGAGAAAACTTAATGATGTGACGATAACAGCTCCACTCTGCTCGTATCTTTTTCGCATAAGAAAAAAGGTTTATTTTTACAGGAATATCAGAATTCATTTTCGAGGTTTAGATGTGTAAAAATAAGGAAATATTACCTTAGAAGTGGGAATAAGATGTAGTATAATAAGGTGATTACATACGAGATAGAGAGAGGAGACTACCAGTGGCTAAAAAAAGAAGGCGAAATACACCTGCGTTTACAATGCTAGCTTGGTTAGGATTGATTGTGTTTACCCTGTTAGTATTTGTAGGATTGTATACATTGGATGCTGAGCTTTATGTAAAAGGTTACTACATCATGGGAACCGTTGGAATTATCATTTCATCTTTTACTGTGGCAAAAGTTGTTCGTGACAACCAAGAGGACGATGACGATATTAAGGGCAACTTTGATAGCTAAAACTAGTTAAAAAGCACGTGCAATGATTGCACGTGCTTTTTAACGTTTTCTTGTGCGTCGTGTTACTTGTAGAAGGCTTATCCCTACGAAGAACACAAGTAATATGACGAGAAGTAACCATCCCCACGAAAATGAAGATGATGCCTCTTTTTTCACCACTTTGGGTACTTTCTCTAGCTGTTTGCTTAAAATTGTTTGGCCCTGATTCGAAACATGCAAAACGCCCGTACTCGAGACGTTAATCTCGTCTTTTTTACTTTTGGAACTAACGTATCGTAGTTCCCCTGGTACCCGGTAAGTCACTCCGTTCTGCTTGTACACTTTGTCCTTCGGAATCTCTTTCCACATATAGTTATCAAACGACATATCAAGTAATTTAACCGTATCTTTGTATGCACGCTTTTTATTTCGTGCTTTCAACGTTACGACAATAAGGTTCAAGTCATTCCTAGAAGCGGTGGTAATGAGCGTATAGCCCGATTTGGTTAAATAGCCTGGTTTCCCACCCGTTACTCCCTCATAAGGAGTCGTGGTTAATAAGCGATGCTGGTGGGTATAGGTAGTATGTAACGCTTGGGATTGCCATTCCATTTGCTTTAAGCCGAAGATACGCTTGAACTCTGGATTTCTTATCGCATACTGTGTTAGCTTGGCCAAGTCATATGCAGTCGTTGTATGATTAACGTCGAATAATCCGTTTGGCGTCACAAAGTGCGTATGCCTAAGCTTCACCGTTTGCTGAAGGTAGGCGTTTAAATCGTTGGAGAACTGTTCAACGCTTCCACTCATATGCTCTGCAATCGCAACCGCTGCATCGTTTCCAGATCGCAAAAGCATTCCTTCAAGAAGGGTGCGAAGAGGAAGCTTCTCTCCGGCGACAATTGCTACGCTAGATCCTTCTTCATTGGCTGCACGCGAAGAAACGGTGACCATATCATCTAGGCGCCCATGCTCGATCGCGTAAATGGCTGTTGCTACCTTTGTTAAGCTTGCTGGATAAAGCGATTCATTTATATGCTGTTCGTATAAAATTTGTCCATTATCGGCATTCATTACAATTGCAGCCTCACTGTATAGCTGAAGAGATTGTGCCGTACTTGCTTCACTAACAGGCATGATGAAGATGAATGAACTGAGTAAAAGAAAAAGTGCTTTTTTCATTTTTGTAACTCCCTATAAGATGAATAATGTGCTGAGCAATAGTTGTATTATACATCATCATTTACAGAAAGGAAGGAAGAAATGAAGGTTTCTAAGGACGGTTTAGAGGCAATGCTACATAAAAATACCCCCTTCGCTGAAACGAGAGGGGGAGGTAAAAAGGTGGTACTCGGATTTGAACCGAGGATGAAGGTTTTGCAGACCTGTGCCTTACCACTTGGCTATACCACCGCATATCGAGATATTGTTATTTATATGCCGCTTCACTAAAAAAATGACAATGCTGATTAGCATGAATGAAAAGTCAATATTTGAACAAAGCCCCGTAGTAGGATACTATATATGTAGGATAGAAGTATCATAATAAAATGACCATAAAAAAATTATGTAAACAAAGGCTGCCGTAAAAAAGCAGTCTTTTACCTCATGAAATTCACTTTTCATGCTGTATAATTTTTATGTGTGCAACTAGAGATACTTAAAAAAAGTAGGAGGTTTCACTTTTGATATTTGCAAATAAACGATTTCTTGTTTTGATTTTGTTAGTTGTTTGTTTGTTCGGATTGTTACTTGTCTATAAAATTCAGGCTTCCCCGACACCGACAGAGCACGCGGCACAGCAAAAAGAGACGCTGAACAAACTACCAGAATCCAAAACTGTTAATACAAAGGATAAGAAAAAATATCGTATGTATCATTATCAAATTACGAAAATTGAAGGCGGGAAATATCACGGCGAGGCAAAAGACGGAACGAGTATCATTTTCCAGCTTAAGAATTTGAAAGAACCACTTGAAGAGGCACTCGCAAAAGGGGATATCATTCGAGCTTACTTTGATTTGAAAAACGGCGCAACTCTTGTAAAAGTAGAAAAGGTGAGTGAGTAGAAAAAGGACACATGGTGTCCTTTTTTTATTGCGTTCTTCCGAGGCATCGCAGTTCTCAACCATCTTTAAGTATGGTAAAATGGAAGAAATTTCAGAATAAAAGGAGTTTTTATACATATGTCGACATTTGAGAAAAATTTAGAGAAATACGCTGAGTTAGCGGTAAAAGTAGGCGTTAACATTCAGCCAGGTCAAACTCTTTTAGTGAACGCAGCAATTCACACGGCACCATTTGTTCGTAAAGTGGTTGAAAAGGCGTACGAAGTAGGCGCAAAGCACGTATATGTAGATTGGAGTGACGAAACGGTTGCTCGCTTAAAATATGATCTTGCTCCGGACGAAGCGTTCACTGAGTTTCCTTCATGGAAAGCACAAGCAAGTAAAGAAATTGCAGAAAACGGCGGAGCGTTCTTATCCGTTACGTCTTCAAATCCAAGCCTGTTAAAAGGGGTAGATCCATCTCGTATCGCAGCAGCGAATAAAGCTGCTGGTCAGGCAATGAGCGAATTCCGTCGCTACATTCAATCGGATAAGGTTAGCTGGTCAGTAATGGCAGCTCCTTCTAAAGAGTGGGCAGCGAAAGTATTCCCAGATGCACCAGAGTCAGAGCAAGAAGGCCTGCTATGGGATGCAATTTTCAAAGCAACACGTGCAGACTTAGAAGACCCTGTTCAAGCATGGACGCAGCATGATCAAAATCTACATCAGAAAGTGGATTACTTAAATGAGAAAAAATACAAAAAACTTCATTACAAAGCACCAGGGACAGATTTGACGATTGAACTTCCAGAAACGCATATTTGGGTAGGCGCAGGAAGCATCAACGAAAAAGGCGATTCGTTCATGGCAAACATGCCGACTGAGGAAGTCTTTACGGTACCATTAAAATCTGGAGTGAATGGCGTCGTAAAGAGCACGCTTCCGTTAAACTATGGTGGGAACTTAATTGAAGACTTTTCATTAACGTTTGAAAACGGAAAAGTAGTCAACATCGACGTGGAAGAAGGCTATGAAACGCTGAAAAATCTGATTGAAACAGACGAAGGGGCAGCTCATCTAGGAGAGGTAGCGCTCGTTCCCCACAATTCGCCTATTTCACAATCAAATACAGTATTCTTCAACACACTATTTGACGAGAACGCTTCTAACCACTTAGCGCTCGGAAGCGCCTACGCGTTCTGTATTGAAGGTGGAAAAACAATGTCAAAAGAAGAGTTAAAAGAACGTGACATCAACGAAAGCATCACACACGTTGACTTCATGATCGGCTCTGCTGAGATGGACATTGACGGCATTAAAGAAGACGGTACATCTGAACCAATCTTCCGTAAAGGAAACTGGGCGTTTTAATTCGTACTGTTGGATATGTAAGGCTGTTAGCTAATTAATAACTTATTTATTGGCTAGCGGTCACAAAAAAGTTATTAAAATAGTGTATGTAACTTAGTAGCCACGTCCTACCGTCTATGCGACAGGACGTGGCTATACTGATTTAAGTTCATTTAGATAGATGAGTAACCTACTCGTTCTGAAATGACTTTTATATTAACACCTTGTGCTACTATCATGGTGTGGTGCAAATCATGAAAACGTAAATATGGAAGGTTTTTCTTAAATTCAATATACTTCCTTCTAGATCCCTAATTTACAAATAACTATCATCTAAAAGGTTATTTTAAATGTTAACAATAGACTAGGAGTGAAAGTTAGCATGAAATTTAAGCTGAAAATTACCACTTATGAATATCCGGATAGTTTAATAAGTGATATACAAACGGGAGAAATTGAGTATTCATTATGGGGACGTCTTGATTTTATGATAAATGAAACGACTTTCTTCCAAAATGCAGATGGACTATCTGAGGAAGAAATGGGTACTTCCTCTATATCAAGTTTGGGGCTAACGATCCCTGTTCATGGATTTATGTGTAGTTTTTTAGAGAAAATAAATGATATAGGTAATAAAGCTATAATTGTTGATGAACGTCAAATTGATAAAGAATTAGTTATGGAAATTCAGGGGGGGAATGTAATATTTGCTATAAGACATAAGAGATCATTTAGAGTTCATTGGTATGATGGTGAGAAAGTAAGCAGATCTGAAAAGATGCCAATTACTAAATGTAATTCTGTTCCAATAGATGTGTTTAAACAAGGAATGATGATAGGAATACAAGAATATTTAGATAAAATCCTGAGTAAGTTTCCAAAATTGAAACAAGTAGAAGAGTTTAATGATTTGTATAAGCAAGTAAGTAACTACATATAGTAGTAGATTGAGAAGTTAGAAGGTGGTTACAAGTTATCTCAAGAAGAAGAGGAGTGAATTTAGTACAACTAAACGCTCTTAGGTAACGAATAGTCATCACTTTATTTTTCTAAAAAAAGTTTCATTTTTTAGTAGGAAAAAACGAAAAAAAGTTGAATACTTATAAGGGGAGAATTTGTACTTAAAGCAATGGTTAAATACTTAACAGTAATTACTGCTTAAGTCATGCTTAAGTAGTTTACATACTAAATTTACACGAACAACATAAGGGGATGGATAAGATGAGTAAATTAAAAGTAGGAATTATCGGATGCGGTGGCATCGCAAATCAAAAACATTTGCCAGCATTAGCGGCATTTAGTGATATGTGTGAAATGGTGGCTTTTTGTGATATTGAGATTGACCGTGCGCAAGCGGCTGCACAAGAGTTTGGAACAAAGGATGCAAAGATTTATGTGGACTATCAGGAATTATTAAAAGATGAAACGATTGACATTGTTCACGTATTAACACCGAACGTTAGTCACAGCCCGATTACGGTGGCAGCGTTTGAAGCAGGCAAGCACGTGATGTGTGAAAAGCCAATGGCTCATAACACAGAAGCAGCGCAAAAAATGATTGACGCATGGAAAAAGTCAGGCAAGAAATTTACAATTGGCTATCAAAATCGTTTCCGTGCAGACGTTCAGTCTCTTTATAAAGCATGTGAAAAAGATGAGCTAGGAGACATCTATTTTGCGAAAGCACATGCGATTCGTCGTCGCGCTGTGCCAACATGGGGCGTATTCCCTGATAAATCTCAGCAAGGTGGCGGTCCGTTAATTGATATCGGAACGCATGCGCTTGATATTACGCTATGGATGATGGATAACTATAAGCCAGCGTCCGTGTCAGGTTCAGTGTTCCACAAGCTTGGTCATTTACCAGAAGCGGTAGAAGGGAATATGTTTGGCCCGTGGGATCCCGAAACGTATGAAGTAGAAGATTCAGCGTTTGGCTATATTAAAATGGAAAACGGCGCAACGATTTTCTTAGAATCTTCTTGGGCGTTAAACGTACTAGAATCAAAAGAAGCTGCTACAACGCTTTGCGGGACAAAATCCGGCGCACAAATCAATGCAGGCATGAGCTACGAAAATAACGAGCTTATCTACAATAGCGCAAGAAATGGAATGCTGACGGAAGAGCGTAACTCTACTGGAGGGGCGATTGCTTTCTTTGAAGGTGGTTCCAATAAGCCAGAAGTATTAGAAGCAAAACAGTGGCTAGAGGCCGTAAAATATGACAAAGAGCCTCTTGTAAAGCCGGAGCAAGCGTTTATGGTAACGAAAATTTTAGACGCGGTGTATCGATCTGCTGAAACAGGTAAAGAGGTTGTGTTTGATAAAGAAAGCGTTGTGAGTCAATAAGGGGAGTCCATTCTCTTGTTAGCACATATATGAACGAAAAAGCTGCTGATGATGTAAATCAGCAGCTTTTCCGTTTGAAGGTAAAGGGAGATACAAGCAAGCAACTGAATAAGAAGATTCATTCCCCCCGACTTTGATTGAAGAGATGTTAGAAGGAGCGTGTGAATAATACGCAATATCGTGTGTTGATGCTACAAGAAAATCATCATCTCCTTTTTTCTATGTTTTTCGACAACTTCTCGTATAATTAGGTCTTTGTGTCTATTATAATGAAATGGGAGGGAGAAAAGCATGGTACTAAAAATATGGTTAACGATGTTTACGAGTTTCAGTATGAGTTATTATCTATGTCAATATGAGCTATTACATAGCATCCAGCCAATTATTGTGGCTGCTTCCATCATCGTATCAGCGCTTGTGTGGCTTTCAGATGATCATCCGTTTTTGGCCCGTATTTTGTTGGGCATTTCATCCGCCATCCAGGTCTTATCATTTCTCACATTTTGGCTAATTGAAAAAGCTTCACTTACAATGTCAGTGCCTTCATACAGCAATGAACTCTTTTTGTTTCTGCTTTCTTTATGTATAATCATGATATTCGTGTTACGGTCAGACGGCGTTTTCTTTATGACAGCGGGTCTATGTACAGGTAGTGGGATGGCGTGGGCGATCGTCACATTTTTTCAAATGCTGGTGCATCAGCCTAGTATTGCTCTCATTTTTCCATTGCTTGCTCCTTCATTTGCGCTTCTTTTTGCGCGAAATCGAACGTTTTGGATCGCGCCGTTTATTGTGCCCGTCTTTTTCTTAACCATTTCTACTTCGTTATCTCTGCATCGATATGGAGATGGTCTAAATCACAGAGCTCTTTCTACTCCTGATCTATCCTTGCTTTTAGGGTGGGTGTTTACAATGGGAATTGGCCTGATGCTCGCACCGTTTTTAAACCGAAAGCCAGGTGAGTTTAAAGCGATGAGGTCGTTTGATGAGGTAGAAAAGCAATATGAGTCAAGAACGGTTAACCACGGATAATACATAGCAAGGAGAAGGTGTACAATGAAGCATCGCATCGGACTGCGAATCAGAAGTGAAAAAGGTGTTCACGAGGAGGTTCGTAAAGCATGTCTAGCCTTTGCGAATTGGCTACGATGGCAGATGGAATTCCCTATGCGAGTGGTGGTCTATTTGAAGAAAAAGGAGCAAATCCGTTCAAATGGTGAATGGGTAAGTGCTTCTTTTTTTGCTCCTTTTTCATTAGAAGAAGAGCCTTATATGCGAATCGCTACTGGAGATTACCCGCAGCTTATTGAAGAATTGGGCCGGGAAGATGCTCTATTAGCGATCCTTATAAGCTTCGCGCATGAAATAATCCACTATCAGCAGTGGCTAGATGGACGGGAATTTAGCGAACAAGAAGCAGAAGAACAGGGAGAAAGACTTGTTTATGACTACTGTGATGACCAGGCCTTTTTTGAAGACGTTTTAGAAATGAAAAGAGTATGGACGATTGAAAATGAAGAAGGAACCGCTCTTTTCACAAATGAACAAGGTGAGTCATTAATGCCTTTTTGGTCAAAGGAGGAAAAGGCGCACAAAATTATTCATTCCGTCGCTTTTTATCGCGATCATAAGACAATAAGTATCGCTACAGAGGAGTTCATGGAGGAGTGGCTTCCTGAACTACAGGAAGAGGGGTATCAGGTCGGACTTAATATGTATAGCCGTTCCTTAATAGGGCGTGAAATGGAGCCAAGCACGGTGCTGGAGCGACTGGAGGAAGAACGCCGAAAAGGGGGTTCTTAATTAGTCTAACCAGCCCGTATCTTTTGATTTTAATTTTAGAATCAGATCTGTCACCACAGCTTCTAATTCGTTAATTCGATTTTTTAAGGCGGTGTTTTCTTTTTTAAGCTGTGCGACTTGAAATTCGTTTTCGACATGTTGGGTAGATGAGAAATTCTGTTTTGATGTGTCTTTTTTAGAAGAAGTAGATGTCTTAGGTGAGAGATTTAATTCTTTTTTCCAATTGTATACCGATGAAAGGTGTACGCCTAGTTGTTCGGATACATCTTTTGGCTTGATCCCTTGCAGCAATAGTTGTTCAGCTTTTTGACGCTCAGCGTTTTTACTATACATATTGCAACTCTCCTTTTAAGCATCAGATGAGAGAAAATCGAATGTAGTTATTCTCATTTTAGTAGAGTTGTAGAAAAAAAGAAAGACTTTCGAATGTGTATCTTTTGGTTTTCGGCTTTAGAGAGGATATAATGGTTAACGTAAAAAAAGAAGGAGGTCATTTGACCATGAGTAAAGCAGAACTATTCGCAGGAACTTGGATGCGTCATCGCGGCGTATTAGAAGAAATCGTTTCAAAAGTAAAAACAGAAGATTTATCATTTGCCCCTTGGGACGGAGCGCTTACATTTAAAGATCTAGTAATTCACACAGTTGGATCAACTGATTTCTTCGTGACGGCTGTAAAAGATGGAAAAACATCAGCACCAGCAGGCGGACAGCCAGAAATTAATGATGCACAAGCACTTCAACAATTCGTAAAAGACATGACAGCAAAAACAAAAGCAACAATCTTATCATTAGAAGATGCTCAGTTTGAAGCGATGGTAGATGCAACGGTACCATTTGGAACACATATTCCAGGTAGCTCGCTTCTTCATATGATGCGTGATCATGAAATTCACCATAAAGGGCAAATGTTCACATATGGTCGTATGGTTGGTATGGAAACAATGCCATCATTTGTTCAACATTAATCACAAGGCTCTCTGCGAAAGCAGGGAGTTTTTTTAGGTTAAATTGTCAGAAAAAATAAAAAAGTGTTGACAGTACTTTGAGAATTGTGGCATAGTAGCATTATTAAAATTGTTCGAAAATAAAATCGCTGATAAGAACGAGTACATGATGTGTAAAATCTACAGAGAGTTGACACCTTGCTGAAAGTCAATGTTTGAACCGTCATGGAAAATCCTCTTTGAGATGTCATGCTGAAATTAATTCAGAGTAAGCGTGGCCGGATTTCCCCCGTTATGTGGAACGCGTATGTTTGTACGTGACAAAGTGCTATTTTTGTTAAATAGAACTAGGGTGGTATCGCGAGTCAAATCGTCCCTTCATTAGAAGGGGCGATTTTTTTATTTTCGTAATAATGATCCATTAAGGAGGAACAAATATGACAACACTCTCAAGAAAAGAAACCTTCTTTGTAGGTCTAATGCTGTTTGCATTGTTTTTTGGAGCTGGAAACTTAATTTTCCCACCATTTTTAGGCCAACAATCAGGAGCACATTTCTGGTATGCGATTGCAGGATTTATCATTACGGGGGTAGGATTACCGATCTTAACGGTTTTAGCTGTGGCAAAGGCAAAAAACGGCATTCAAACGATTGGGAATCGCGTTCATCCCGTATTTGGAGTCGTCTTTACCGTTATTGTGTATTTAGCGATTGGTCCGTTTATGGGGATTCCGCGCGGTGCAAACGTTGCGTATGAAATGAGCGTGAAACCATTCGTTAGCGAAGGATCAAACACGATGGCTCTGCTGATTTTTACGGTCATCTTTTTCGGACTTGTGTATTGGGTAAGCTTGAATCCATCAAAGCTTGTCGATCGTATCGGTAGTTTGCTGACGCCTGCCTTACTAATCGCCATTGCTGTACTGGGGGTTGGGAGCTTATTAAAACTTAAACAACCGCTTGGCGCAGTAAGCAACAAGTATCAATCTCATCCAGTAATTCACGGGTTCATGGAAGGGTACTTAACAATGGATACGATTGCGGCGTTAGCCTTTGGGATCGTCGTCATTACGGCTATTCGTCAAAAAGGTGTGACCAATCAGCGTGCGATCGTAAAAGGAACGCTGCAATCAGGGTTAATTGCTGGAGTTGGACTTATTCTTGTGTATGTCACAATTGGAGTAATGGGCGCAAAAGCAGGGGCAACACACACTTACAAAGACGGCGCCGCGATCTTGACGACAACGGCTGATCAGCTGTTTAGCGTATGGGGTGTGCTGCTATTAGGGGTTATCGTCCTTCTTGCCTGTTTTACGACATGTGTCGGTCTTGTGGTAGCATGCAGCCAGTATTTTGGAAAGCTGCTTCCGATGGCTTCACATATGATGCTTGTAACCGTGATGACGGTAATCAGTTTTTTAATTGCCAATCTTGGATTAGCGGACATTTTATCATTATCTGTTCCGGTTCTTTCAATGATCTATCCACTGACCATCGTGCTTGTCATTCTTTCCTTCTTCCACGGTTTGTTTAAAGAATCAGCGCGCGGGATTTACAGCGGTGCACTCATTGGAACGATTCTTGTTAGCGTGTATGATGGTCTCGTACAATACGGTGTAAAAAGCGAGTTCTTAACTGATCTGTATGGTCATCTTCCTCTATTTGCGGAGGGGCTAGGATGGCTGATCCCAGCTATAATCGGCGGCTTGTGTGGTTTTCTTGTTAGCCTTCTTTCAAAAAGAGCCGATCAATCTGTTCATGCATAATCACGAAAAGGCGCCTCTTCAGGCGCCTTTTGTATGCACAAAGTGGGAAGATACGCTATCATTAAGAGAGCATCAAGAGAAAGGAAGCGGAAAAATGACCATTCGAGGAGCAAGAAAAGAAGAAGCTGGCGAAATTGCCGGCCTGTTGACGGACATGCTTGGCGATATCGCAAAAGACCAAACGGCTGAGCAGAAACAGGAAAAAGTGGCAGAAGTGCTCGCATCATACATACGATCTGAATTAAATCGATTCAGCTATCACAATATTTGGGTGAAGGAAATAGACAAGCAGGTAGCAGGCGTGATCGTTTGTTACGCGGGTGATGATGCAGCGATCATTGATCAGCCTATTTTGGAATATGTGAGAGCAAAAACAGCTAATGACACATTTATGCTTGATCCCGAAACAGAGGAGGGTGATTACTACGTGGATTCACTCGTTGTTCACCCAGCTTATCGAGGACAAGGAATTGGTTCAGCGCTCCTTCAAAAGGCAGAAGAGCTTTCAGGAGACCTGCGCTTTACGCTAAACGTAGAGCTGGATAATAAAGGAGCGGCTTCCTTATATGAGCGTCAAGGATTCAAACGAGAAAAGAAACGAGATATAAGCGGTCACCATTTTTGGTATATGGTGAAATAATAGATGAACCTTTCTATAAATCGAGGAATGCTCAATTTGTAGAAAGGTTCTTTTAGAATAAAGAAGAGTGGATGGGAAAGGTTCGTCATTCGGCCTTTTATGGTAAAATATGTTATGAGGAGTGGTGGATACCTAAAGGAGGAAGGGTAGAATGAAAAAACGCGTAGTGAAAGGAATTGTGTGGATCATTGGCTTTGTTTTATTTGCTTTTTCAATTAAATTACCAGCACTTGGGTACCAAAATATTACTTCTGCATCAGGTACGTCCGATTATGAAGTCACGTCGTACAGCTGGTATGGAAAGAGGATTAGTCAGGATGTATTTGCAGGAAACAGTGAGCAAGCATTGAACATTTTCCAACACCAGACGATCGTTCAAAAAATGGAAGTGATGATCCTGTTTCTTCTCGTATTAGCGCTTTTTTACTGGTTATTTAGAGAACCGCGAATAAAAATTCTCGCAAGCACCGTCTTAGCTGGAATACTTATAGGTGTGCAGCTCATCGTCGTTCACTATGTTTTTACATAAAAAAACGCTCTACATAAGAGCGCTTTTTTGTATTTATTAATATTCTTTATGAAGCGTTTTGACTAAAGCAGGCATCCATTCGTGAAGATTTAAAAATGCAAATCCGGCATCTTTGGCTTTTTGCGTATTCATCGTCCAGTTATCAGGCACACCAAATGGGGACATGTGCTGATCCTCTGTTGATGACACGACACGTGATTGTTTTCCCGTTATTTCCTCAATCAGCGTAATAAGCTCATCGAGTGAGTAAGCGCCATTTGAACACGCGTTCACAGGACCTGTAAACGTTTCGTGTCCGGCAAAGAAAAGGAAGTCCGCTGCTTCTTGGGACGTAATAAAGGAAAGAGAAGCCTGTTGATTCGGAATTCCGATTGGCAATCCCTCTAACACGTGCTCAACGTGAAAGTGAAGGCGCTTTGTATAATCATCTTCTCCTAGAACAATTGGAAAGCGGACGTACGTAGCAGAAAAAGCACCCGTTTGTTCAAAAATCGCTTCTGCCTGACGTTTTCCTTCTTGGTACGTAAATTCGTCTTGATTTAAATCATAAGCATATGTAGATGAATCAAAATCACCTTCTACTTTCGCATCACCACCGAAGTCATAGACGGAAAGGGTAGAGGTGAAAACATAGCGACCAACGTTGCCTTTAAATACGTCAATCGCACTTTTTGCGTCGTGCGTATTGTAATTAATATTGTCGTACACAATGTCCCATTTTGTATCTTGAAACGCTTCCTTCATTGATTGTGGATTACTTCGATCGATCGTCACTCGATGTACGCGATCACCAAATGCATCCTTTGTTTTCCCACGCGTTGCAACGGTTACATCATAGTCGTGCGTTAACAGCTTTTCTACTAAACGTCGTCCGAAGAAACGTGTTCCTCCGAGTACTAAAACCTTTTTCATGTTCATTCCTCCGATTTCTTTGAATATTCATATAAATTATAGCACGAACGATTAAAAAAGAAGGAGAATCTGCTCTCAAAAAAGAGAAAAGGCCACCGTGTAGGTGACCTGTTTCATTACGCCTGTTTGTTCTGCATGGAGCTGTTTGATAAGAGCAGGCAACAAATTATACGCATTATGAGAACAGGCTAATAGAGGTGTTGGCCTTTTTTATATAGCTGGCAATAAAAATTGTACAACAATTTTTCTCTAGCCTATTTACAAATGGGAAGAGAGGTCCTATAATCAAGAAATTGTAGAACAATCTTAATTGGCTTAGAGGAGAAATGCGGAATGAAGAAAAACATCAAAGAATGGAGCATCTTGACAATTGGTTTATTATTAATTGCCACGTACGTTCATTTTTTCTTAGCACCTAATCAATTGGCAACAGGAGGAACAAGTGGACTCTCCATCATTATTCATCACTATTTTCCTGGCGTTCCAGTAGGGGCTATTATGTTGGGATTTGAACTGGTGTTATTTGTGATCGGATTTATTTTTTTAGGGGCAGCGTTTGGGACAAGAACAGTCTATGCAAGCTTAACGCTGTCATTTTTAGTGTGGGCATTTGATTATTTATTCCCAATGACTGCACCACTTTCAGACGATAAGCTTATTCAGCTTATTTTAGGAATTAGCTTGGACGCGCTAGGTCTAGCTCTTATTTTTAAGCAAAATGCGTCATCAGGCGGCACGGATATTATCGCCATGATTTTAAATAAATATCTTTCGTTAAATATGGGGCTTGCCATGCTCGCGGCAGATAGCTTAATTGCGGCATCATCGTCTCTTGTATTTGGTTTCGAGACGGGTATGTACGCAATTTTTGGCGTCTTTTTTGCTGCGATTATGATTAATTTTGTATTAAAGCAGCTTCAAATTACAAAACAAATTATGATTATTAGCAACCACGGAGAAGAAATTAAGCGATATATTGTAACAGAATTAAAGCGTGGTGCAACGGTTCAAACCGCAAAAGGAGCGTTCACAAACGACTCTAAAGAAGTTATTACAACGGTTCTCTCTCGTAAAGAACTTCTTCGCCTGAAAAAACACTTAATCAACGTCGATCAAAAAGCATTTGTGACGATTCAAGATACGAGTGAAATTTTAGGGAATGGTTTTGCCCGCTCCATCTAAAGGAGTAGAGAAGGATCATTCCGTTACCTGATGCGGCGCTCTTCGTTTCGATCTATACTAACGGTATAAAGAAGAATCGAGGGGAACGAGATGAAAATTTTGCACGTGAACTTAAAAACAACGAATTTAAAACGGATGAAAACATTTTACACCGAACAGCTTCGTCTGCGTCTGTTAAGGAGTGGAAAGCTGTTTTTTACTGTTGAGGTAGGAGAGACGAAGCTAACGTTTGAAGCAGGTGAGGAGCAAACACGCTATCATGTTGCTTTTCGATTAACGACACAAGGATTTAATGCTCTTCAAGATCACCTTGCTTTTCTGCCTAATCCTGAAGGAGAGACGAGCCTATTTTGGAAAGGTCGTCAGCGCTATTTGTATGATCCTGATGGCAATATTTTAGAACTGTTAGAGCGTGAGAGTAAGCTTCAGCGAGATTTTTTAGATATTGGCGAGGTCGGGATGCCTAGTGATGATGTTTCCGAATTTGCGGCCTTTTTACGTCCCATCGAGACTAGCTTAGAAGCAAAAGGAGATGCGTTTCGATTTTATGGAGACGAAACGGGTGTGCTTGTACTTGTGAAAGTAGGGCGCCCCTGGTATCCGACGATGGATGAGGCGACTATTTCGCCCATTCATCTAGAAATTAGAGGAAGGGAAGAGCAGCTTCTTACTCATCCAAAGTATCCTTATACCATCGTCGTAACGAAATAAAAGCAACGATTAAAAAGCTCGCTTTGATCGATCAAAGTGAGCTTTTTGTGTTGAAGAATATATTTCTATAACACACTATTTGACCCAACAATTTGTAGCGAAAAGAGGGTTTTCTTCGTTAAAGTTGAATAATTACAAAATATGTTAGGAGGTGTCTTGTGAGAAAGAAAGTCACAATTTTATCTCTACTACTCATATTTACGGTTTTTTCATCTGTGCACGCATTATCGTGGGCGATTAATTTTGTTGTTTGGAAAGGAAAAGTCTATGAAGTCAAACAAGCGGAACCGATTAAAAACAATAGAATTGGCCACGTCATTGGACAAGTAAAGACCAAGCCCGATGATATGACGGGGGAGTACTATGGAAATGCTTCAAATTTTTATCCGATCGGAACGAAATACTATGAAATAAAAGGGGTATCAACTTCACATGTCATTGCGATCAAACATGACAATCAGTGGGTAAAGGCTATTTATGTTTACAAAGCACCTTTTCACATAATGAATCTTTTAACGAACCCAATGTTCATTTTTTCTATTCCACTACTTGCATTGATTTTAATCGGATTTATATTCCGAGTGAAAAAGCTAAGAATCCATACATAACATATGCTTATCCTATTGTATGTAGTATTTCTTCTATTTTTGTCACTCGTACTGGGGTACTACAGCCAGATAAAGGCCACAATCATTTTTTAGCAAAGGGGGAAACAGCAATACTGATGGAGAAGCAAGAGAAAATTTTAGATGAGCTTAGAGAAATTAAGCGATCATTATGGGACGTACATAGACGAATGGATGAACTTGAAAAAAAAGCAAAAGAAGCCATTTCTATTGTGGGACATGATCAGGTCTCTTTTGATTGGCTTTTTCGCTGTTGGACCTGCAATTATTGTCGTGATGGTTTTGTGGCAGCTTGTAATGAATTGGGCGGGGCTATAAGCAGTTAAGAAAAAGGAAGGTGTGAACACTTCACACCTTCCTTTTTCTTATACTTTTTCAAGCGATCGATGTGGCAGAGAGGGGAGTTCGGCAATAATTCGATCTCCGATTTGTACCGTTCCTCCTTCAAGAACAATGCTCATAATACCCGCTTTTCGAACGAGATTTCCTTGTTCATCGTGATCCAAGACAGCCTGCATGAGGCCCGATTGAAAGTCGTTGATTTGTTGACATGGGTTGCGAAGTCCCGTTACTTGGATAATGGCTGAATCACCAATATGTAGAAGGGTATCAGTCGGAAGAGACAGAAGATCAATTCCTGAAGTCGTAATGTTTTCTCCGAGTTCACCTGGTTCAACATGATAGCGGTCTTGTAAATCATGAAACAGCTCTTGATGAATAAGATGAACTTGTCGCAAATTAGGCTGATGGGGATTTTGTGCCACTCTTGAGCGGTGCTTGACAGTGACTCCTGCATGCGCGTCTCCGTCTACTCCAATTCCTTTTAAAAGGGTAATAGAGGCACATGAATGTTTGCTAAAACTATGAGAGGAGCTTTTACTCACACTGATGACGGTTCCCTTATGCATCGAACATCATCCGTTCTTTTTGCTATTTACAGTTTATGTTAACTGTATAAATTGAGTATATAGAGAAAAATCGCTTCTTCCTATCAAAATGCTCAATCATACGGATGGTGCGCACCTATAGACAGACGCGATGACTTGCGTTTACGGAGCGGTTTCCTCAACATTCAGCTGTTCATAAAAAGCGTTAACGATTGGGTCTAGATCAGGTTCTGTATGATAGTAATGTCCGTCTACATTTGTCGTACTGAAAGAAAAAATGGTTTTTTTATCGTTATAGAATGTAACGTTGTACGTAAACCCTACTCGTCTTTCTTGATTTTCGTCAGGGATGAACTGAATGCACTTGATGCTGTTCATAAAAGACGTGATGTTTTGTTTGTCCGTAAGCGTTTTTTTGGCACCTGATGATCCATTAAGGATGGCTATTTTCGATACGTGATCAAAACCCTTTGGATAAAATTGTGAAAGAGTTTTCGTTTCGAGCTTTTCTTCGTGTAATACGGCTACCCCCTCGAACTGATGAACGCACAACACAACGAGTATAGCGACCAACCCAACGATAAGCAATACACGCCTCACCATTATTTCTGCCTCCTCCATCGTTTAAAACGTATGTATAGAAAGACCAACATCCATTTACTTTACATCAAATGAAATAAAGGTACTGAGCGGCTTGCTAAGCTGCTTTGCTCCTTTTTCAACAGAAAACTGTGCTTCGGCATGCAAAATGTAGTGTCCCTTTGGCATAGAGCCTTTTGCTATTTGTTTGGCAAAATTAATTTTTTCCTTGGAATCATCTGGACTATAGCCCGCAAAAGGATGAAAAGTTTTGTGAAAAGGTTTTTCCTTTTTGAAAGGGACGCCCATTGATAAGGGAAGAGGAATGGCCGGACGGAATTTATATCCTCGTGTCGTTTCTTCGAGCTTCGTGAATGTAATGGGGGAATATCCGTATGAGATCGTTACGTCTTTTTTGTTTCCGACATATGCTAGTTCTGCATAGATATCCGGCTTTTCTCCCCGAACATAGCTTGCCTTTTTCGAGACCACTTTGAAAACAAAATCGCCTTCCTGCACTTGTTTTTGAATGTCTTTTTGAACATGTTCTTTGCTTTCGGTTGGTTTGGCTTCTGATGGTGCTGATGTACAGGCGCTCATAAGCAACATGCTGCTAGTCAGAAGCACAATCCCTAACTGTTTTTTCATAAAAAAACCTCCTTATCGGAACATTAGACGGAGGTGAGGAGGAAAAAGTTACAAAAAAAGAGAAGATCTCGAAGATCTTCTCACTTTTTTATTAATAGATCGCTTTTACTTGTGCTTGAACAGAAGAATCGTCTAAATATTCATCGTAAGACACTTGTTTATCAACCATGCCGTTTGGTCCGATTTCAATAATGCGGTTAGCAATTGTTTGAACGAACTGATGGTCATGAGATGTGAATAGCATTGCGCCTTTGAATGCGATTAAGCCGTTATTTAGCGCTGTAATTGATTCAAGGTCTAAATGGTTTGTTGGCTCATCTAAAAGTAAGATGTTTGATCCGCTTAGCATCATTTTTGACAGCATGCAGCGAACTTTTTCGCCCCCAGAAAGAACGCTTGATTTTTTCAACACATCTTCACCAGAGAATAGCATTCTTCCTAGGAATCCACGTAGGAAGCTTTCACTTTGGTCGTTCGGTGAGTATTGACGTAACCAATCAACAAGCGTCATATCGTTTCCTTCAAAATAAGCAGAGTTATCGTTCGGGAAGTACGCTTGAGATGTTGTAACGCCCCATTTGAATGAACCGCTATCGGGCTCCATTTCACCCATTAGAATTTTAAGAAGCGTCGTTTTCGCAATTTCATCGTGACCAACTAACGCAATCTTGTCTTCTTTATTCACAATAAAGCTTACGTTGTTCAATACTTTTACGCCGTCGATTGTTTTGCTTAATCCTTCTACGCGAAGCACGTCGTTTCCGATTTCACGTTCAGGCGTGAAGTTTACGTACGGGTAGCGACGAGAAGATGGACGAATATCATCCAGCGAGATTTTATCAAGCAATTTTTTACGAGACGTTGCTTGTTTGGACTTCGATGCGTTGGCACTAAAGCGCGCAATGAAGTTTTGAAGCTCTTTAATTTTCTCTTCTTTCTTCTTGTTTGATTCCTGTGTCAATTTAAGCGCTAATTGACTAGATTCATACCAGAAGTCATAGTTCCCAACGTAGATTTGAATTTTTCCAAAGTCTAAGTCGGCAATGTGTGTACACACTTTGTTTAAGAAGTGACGGTCATGGGATACAACAATAACCGTGTTCTCAAAGTTAATAAGGAATTCCTCTAGCCATTTAATTGCTTGCATGTCTAAATGGTTGGTAGGCTCATCGAGAAGAAGAACGTCTGGTTTACCAAATAGTGCTTGTGCAAGCAATACTTTTACTTTGTCTGAACCTGTTAGGTCAGCCATTAGTTTTGTGTGAAGATCTTCGCCGATACCAAGACCTTTTAAGAGAATCGCTGCTTCAGATTCTGCTTCCCAACCGTTCAGCTCAGCAAATTCACCTTCAAGCTCAGCCGCACGCATGCCGTCTTCATCTGTAAAGTCTGCTTTCATGTAGATCGCATCTTTTTCTTGCATAACTTCATAAAGGCGGCTGTGGCCCATGATTACCACTTTTAATACTTCATGCTCTTCGTACTCAAAGTGGTTTTGCTTTAGGACAGCAAGGCGTTCACCAGGACCCAAGTGTACATCACCACTTTGTGCTTCAATTTCACCAGATAAAATTTTCAAGAACGTTGATTTGCCTGCACCGTTCGCTCCAATTAGACCGTAGCAGTTACCAGGCGTGAATTTAATATTTACATCTTCAAACAGCTTGCGGTCACCATAGCGCAAGCCAACATTATTTACAGTAATCATATAAGTTAATTCCTCCAAGACTAATATCTACGAAATTATATCATTAAATAGAAGGAAGATGAAGTACATGAAGAGAAAAGCTGACAGAAGAGGCAAAAATAATTGTCTATCTGCTCCTATAAAGAGTGTTTCGTGCTTGATTATGCTGAAACATACAAAAAGATTATTTGGATGGAAAATCAAAAAATGGATTACGATTCCTTTTTCTTTTTGTATAATGAAATGGTGCTTTAGGGAGTTAACTTTTCGTTTTTCGAAATATACATAACGGTAATCATTTATCGTAAGGGGAAGAAGGGAATGTAGGATGCAAGTCGTCACCAAAGCGGATGCTGCACCAAAACAGATGGTGTATCAAATTTTATTTGCGATTAGTGCAGGGCACTTATTAAATGATTCCATGCAAGCAGTTGTACCTGCTGTTTTTCCTATTTTAGAGAAGTCAATGAACTTATCGTATGCGCAAATTGGCTGGATTGCGTTTGTGCTCAATATGACTTCGTCGCTGCTTCAGCCGGTATTCGGCTATTATGCCGATCGGAAGTCATCACCATTTTTACTGCCGCTTGGCATGTTTTTTAGTTTGATCGGCATGATTGGACTTGCGCTTGCCCCCCATTTTTATGTTGTGCTCGCTTCTGTACTCTTTATTGGGCTTGGGTCAGCTATTTTCCACCCAGAAGGCTCTCGGGTTGCATATATGGCGTCTGGTCCTAAACGAGGGCTAGCGCAGTCTATTTATCAAGTAGGTGGAAATACGGGGAATTCGCTTGCGCCTGTTTTTACGGCTCTTGTCTTTCTGCCCCTCGGTCAAAGGGGAGCCCTATGGTTTACGGGCCTTGCCGCACTTGGCATTATGGTTCTTTGGTACGTATCCACTTGGTATCGCGGACAGCTCGCACAGGGGGTAGCCACAAAAAAACGACCGCAATCAGCTGTTCCTGCAGGCAACATTAGCCGTTCAGTGAAGATGGCAATCGGACTCCTAATCTTTTTAGTGTTTGCTCGTTCTTGGTACGG